>JAEZMP010000518.1 GCA_023442215.1 Pseudomonadota bacterium | reverse complement strand
GATTTACACCTTTAGTTTGGCAGCACTCGCGACACGAATCCTGTTGCATGCATCACCCATCCCCGTTTGACGGCCATGATAGCGAAATGCTCGACGAGATCGACCGCATTCCGAACTTCGCCCATTTCGGCGCAGGCGGCCACAAATATGCACGCGAAGCGCCAATTCGCGATTTGAAGGTTGGCGTTGCGGGACGTGACCAACGCGAGGCGACAGGTCTGGCTCAAGCCGCCAGAGCAAAATCGGCCATGCCTGCTCATATCCGGCTATGGGCGTGACTTAATCTGAAATGTCCGGTTCTGTTCGAAGCTGCCATCGGCACGCACCGTGCGGAATGACCGGAAAAATGTCCCCAAGCCAGCCGTTCGGCGGTGCGATTTGGCAGGATGAACGAACGACTGGTTTCGGGCTCGACGGCTTGCCGCTCCAACGACCGATTAGGGGGCGCGTTGCCGCCGCAGTACAGTAGCCTGCTGAACGGCCGCTTTCCCAGCTTCGGTGCCCATAACCCGCCAGTCCGCTTCCCACCCCCAATGAGACTTCGCATCAAAGACGACCGTCAGAGAACCTCGCCGTCTCCTGGGAGTTGCCGAGGCTCATCCCACGTGTCTCTGGTCCGTTCGGTGTCGTGTATGGCCCGAAGTTCACCGACCACACGCTCCAAAGGGGTGGTGTCCAGAGGCTCGAAACTCAGGATCTCGAATACCTGCAAAGACCAGCTTCCATATTCGTCCCGAATCCAGGTTCCGACGCCGCCAAAGCGAAGGTCCCCGCCGAAAATGTGCTGGCCCAGGCGCTTCGCAATATCGCGGCTGGTAGAGCAGCGGTGGATTGTGTCGCCATCTTGAACGCGGACAGCCACCGTATTTTCCCGGCCACCGAGGCTGATAACCACGCCATCGATCGTGCCTGGTTGCTTGATCGGCGCAATGACGCGAGATTCCGGCGTGTGCTTTCCGCGGAACTCGAGCAGCTCTCTACCCCGCACCTCATCGACCAGGCTCCCGAAGGCGTCGTCGTCCTTGAAAAGCTTATTGATGGCCCGAAAAGCATCCATGTAAACAACGTCTGCGGTGCCGTGGAGGACACTATCCACGCGGCCTAAGACAGTTGGGTAGGCTTCATGATCGACCATATGGACGATCTCGGTGCTCCCTTCCTTCAACTCCACAAAGTGCACGGAATTTTGCTCGCCAAGCATCGCCGCTAGGCCGCTCATGTACTGAGCGAGGCGTCCCATCGGTATGGTATCTGGGGTGTAGGCGCCGATCTTGAAGCGCAGTTTCAGCTTGTCGTCCATCTGTCAGAACCTGACCGGTGCGAACCTTAAGCCCGTGTCGCGACTGAGTTCGGATCGTTCGATCGTTGCCCGCAAAGTCGTTCAAAAGTTGGTCGAACCGCGCCGATCTTCTCAGCTCGCGGCTGCAACGATGATCATAGCGGAATTCGAACGCCGCTGAAGGGCAGTGAGGCTGGCTATTCCGACGTGCGGAACAGCGGCGTCTCGGCCGCGCCCAGGGCGCCGGCAGGTCGGACAGTGTTCGTCGCGTCCCGGGCGATCAGGCCGGAATGGCGCGAGCGTTGAAGGACGCTCTTGCGGCGCAAACGAAGACGATGGATCGACCGACACCGGACGCTAGGAACGCCCAACATGAAGGCCGTCCGACGCAAAAACCCCGCGCCGGAGATGATCGCTCGGTGCATGCTGCACGCGGCCGGCTACCGCTCCGGCGCACCTTCGACGATCTCGGCGCATGCACCTTCACCTCACTGTCCTCGACGTCCGCGGGAGCCGGCAGCACGACCGGAGGCGGCGGCGCAATCGGCACGGGCTCGTCGACGACTTAGCGACAATCATCCCTGCCAGGCCCTCGCCATCGAGCGTGTTCATCGAGCTCAACGAAGACGATCCTCTGACGAACGTCCCCGAAGCCCGGCCGTCGATTTCCTGATGGTCTGCCGTTGACCTCGAGCCCGCGTCCAGTCCCAGCGGATGCAGAAAACTCCTATATTTATACGGAATACCCGTTGTGGTAGTGCGAGCTTTATACTACAGTAAATCTCAGACGGCGGGATAGCCCGCTGCACCGAAGGGACAGCTCTCCGATGAAGACCATCAGCAGTCAGCGCTACATCGATGATGGGATCGTGGAAGCTAAACGCACCGCGAGAGACTACGATGTAGCCGTTTCCCCCGAATTCGAATTCGACGGCCAGACATTCCGCGTCATCCTTGACGGTCATCACTCTCTGGAGGCCGCCATGCTCGATGGTGCAGAGCCTGTATTCGTCGAGCAGACCAACCGGGACAACGATACCATTGGCCTGATCGAACGCGGCGACATCGAGGGGTTCCTCGGCGCCAACCGCATCGACAGCGACTGGTACGATGTCCGGAGCGGCCGAGATATTTGGTGAGCGAGATGACCACATTGACCATCATCCGCATGGGTCACGCCCTCTGGGGAGAACGCTGGCAGGCGCCTATGGCAGCCGCCTTGGGAGTCAACAAGGACACGGTGCAGGATTGGCGGCAGGGGCGCAGCCGCGCGCGGCCGGGCATCCTGAAAGACCTGCTCCGTATCGCGAAGGAGCGGCGCGCCGAACTCGACGAGGCCGCCGCTGCAATGGAAGTCGCACTCGCTGCCCGGGCGCCGGATGGGCCAGCCTCGCTTTCAGCCGTCATCTCTCCTGCGACCGAAGAAGACGACATTGACGCCGCCATCGACACCGTGCTCGGCACCGATATTGGGCTGACGGAAGAGGCTCGCGTCATTGCCCGGGAGACCACTGTGGAACTGCACCGGATCGACGACGAGCGCGGATGCGAATGGCGTGTGGTCTGGATTCCAGCCTGGCTCCGTGCTGGCGTTAACGTAGCCGGAAGCGGATCGGGCGATCCGACATGGACTGATGCTGCCGATCCTGCGGACGCGGTGCGCCGCGTCATCGAGGACGAGGTGATGAACTGATGGATACAGCAACCCGCTTGCGCATCAACGCGATCCTCGACACCCTCGTGTCGGACGGCTCGACCTTTCCGGCTACCGCCGCTGCGGACCTCATCCGGCTTCTGCCGTTGTCGCAAAAATCATCCGCGGTGCAGGCCGAAGTAAAATGGAGCGGTGACAGCTCAACGACCCGCAGTGTGACAGCGTCCGGCCCTTCTTCGATCAACAGCAATCAAGATCGCGAGATCAGGATGGGGGCGGACAACCGCGATCGCATCGGCGGTTACAGAGTCGAGCACTCGCCCGGGAGGATCGATATTGCGCTGATGTGGGGCGATATCGGACCCGAGCGGAAGCCCACAGCCAGGCTGGTATATGACAGGCGCACGCAATCTCCGATCCGCATGCTGCTGTCGCGGGATCACTACTTCCGGCTTGGGATGGTCAAGGTAACCTACTGGCGCAGCTTCAACGCCTGGAAGCTGCCGGCGGGGCGGGCGTGATGGATATTCTCTCGGCGCTCATGGCCCTGACCGCTAGCCTGCGCGAGCGTGGCCTCGTCGACAACGGCGCATATGCACGAGGTTCTGTCGGCGCCGACCTCGTGCTCACCGAAGACGGAAGCCTTGTCGCCGTCGAGCGGCGCCGGCGAACGGAACTCCTCCCTCGCCATCCCCAGCGCACCAGCGGGCCGCCCGTCGCGGCCCTGCTCTCCGGAACGGTCGACTATTGGGTCACACCCGCGAAACGGGCGGTCATGAAGGCGCTGCATGACGACGTGCTTGGGCACATCGATCACCCGGCAGTTCGCGCGGTGTCGGCGTTTCTGGCGGCTCCTCCGCCGGAATTGCCGGATATCCCGGGCTATCTCGTGCCGAGAGTAGCGGGCTGCTATCCCCACCAGATCGACGACGTGGTCGCGGCATGGACCGCCGCCTATAGGCCCCCTGAAGGCAATCCCGTGATCAAGATCGGCGCTGAAGTGCTGAAACTTGTAAGTCTTTCAAGTTCACCCGCTTCCGCCTCAAAGAGCTACGGACATGATACCGTCGACCTTCCGCCCGGCGTGACGTCAGACTATGGGGTCGGTTTGCAGTGGCTGATCGATCAGCCTGCCTGTTACTATTGTGATGGCGATGCCATCGTCTCCTGGCTGGATTCCGACCCCACAATTTCGCCGACCGATTATCTGATGCGGGGTGGCGAGGTGAGTGACTGGTCCGGCAACGCCTATATCCTCATGCTCTCGCCGGTCCCGCCGGCAAGGATTTCCGTGCGCCTCGCTCTCGACGTGTCGGCCCCCGCCCTTGCGAAGCGCCTTGCGGCATTCCGGGGCGACCTCGTGACTGCCGGCGCGTCAAACCTCACCCCGTGGGTCAATGCCTACGGCATGGCGACGCGCCCGAACTTCCGGCGACGCCAGGTCGTCGCCGCCATCATCCAGTCGCTTGTCGTCGGCGCGCCCTTGCCGCTGGCGGCGATAACAGAAATCGTCCGACTGATGCGCTCCGACCCCGGATCGATCAATGAGCGCGGCAGAATGCTGGAAGTCGCATTCCGCTCGCGGGAGAGCCCCTGACGCCATGGCGACGCAATCCAGCAGCATCGGCACCGCGATCGACCTCTGGGGCTACAAATGGGATGTCAAGGAGGACCGCCCGACGCTCTATGGCTGGCCGGTTCGCCTGGGATGGCCTTCCGATCGCCAAAAAGGCCGGAGCGGCATAGGCAGGCCGCAGATCATTGTCACGAATCCTCTCGCCATGCGCCTATGGGAGGTTCGCGCCGCGCCCTCGACACATGGTCTGCCAATCGGAGCGACGGCGCTCAAGCGCCTCCGACGCCTGCTTGGCCATCATCGCCAGATCGACCGGGCCGAGTGGTGGGCGGATCGGGCGGATGACCTGGCAGACCTCACCATCGAGGCCTTCGCGGCCCGCCACCAGGTCAGCACCGGCGCCGTGCTCAATGCTCGGCATGCCCTTTTCGGACCGGTCCTTCGCCCCGCCGGGTGGTGGCGTGCACCGGACGTCGCGAGCATCATCCTGGCGGAGATGCCAGTCGCAATCGCCGCCGACCGTCTCGGCATTTCCGCCAGCTCGGTTCGTCGACTCCGTGGCCAATTGAGAAATACCGCGCTCTCACAACCAGACGTCTCGCCGCCTTCCCAGAAGGGACAATAGCCCGGCGTTGCGCCGCTACCCCAACCGTCGGCGCAACCGCCGCTTCCAGCGCTCTCCAGGAGCGAATTCCCCACGGCGCGGCTTCGCCGATTTAGGAGCCTTCACCTCACCGGCATGGACAGCCGCGGGAGGCGACACCATGACCGCGGGACCGGAAACGTTGACCGCTGGCTCGGCGGCGATCTCCCCGACCTCGCAATAATCCTCCCTGGCCGGATTTTCCCTTCTCTTCCGTGATCTGGGCGCCTTGGCTGCGGCCGCCGGCGTCGCAGGCTCAAGTGCCATCAGAATTCGGCGCGGGATGATCGCATCCTGCGGCGCTGCGACAGCGTGGCGAGGTTCAGCGGGCTGGTCAGCTGGCGATGCCGGGCCGGTCGCCTCGTCGCCACCAACGTCGAGATCCATTCCACCCCAGATGTCCGCCGGCTTCGGCTTCGAGCGGCGGACCCCTTTTCGTTCGACGACGAACGGCCGTATCTGCCGCATCAATGCTACCCATGAATAGAATTCGGCTCAGACAGGACAGAACAAGAAAAACGATCTGTCACGGCCTCAAGCGCTTCTACCTAAGCGCGGGGAAGAAGAAAAGGGACAGAGGGAGAGAAGGGGCGGGAAATCGGTGCCACGCCGGCCAGCCCCCGCGTCAAGGGAGGCTTCGCCCGCGCTGCGCGCGGCCCTTGACCCGGGATGCCGTCCGCGCGGCTTCGAGAAGGGGTCATGAAGGGCTTTAGAGAAGATGGTGATCCCGGGAGGGAAGCCGCGCTCCGGCCCGACGAGGTCCTGAAGGAGCCCACCATGTTCACCTTCTCCCTGGTCGATGTCCGCGCCGCAGTCGAGCGCGGGCGGTCCGATGCCGCCGCCAATGGCGGCTTTCGCAATCCCCACTACGGCCTTTCTCCCGGCACGAACGAGAAGCCGGGCGTCTGGCTCGTCGGCGACCAGGGTGTTTACCTCATCTCCAACGGCAATCTCCTCGAAGGGCAGCGCCCTCTCGTCGTCTATGCCGAGGAATGCGATCCGAAGTCCAACCCCGACTATTGGCACTACAAGCACCAGCATTTCGGGGGCGATGACGGTGTCGAGTTTCTCGATGCCGAGATGCTGATGAAGCTCGCGGTCGACGCGCCGTCCGCCACCCACCTCCGCATCACGATGACCGAGCGGGATCTGTCGGTCACACCGATCCGCCGCTGACGCCCCGGGCGCGAGCGCCCGCCTTCCCACCCTGTTTGCGACCCTCGAACCTGCCGGACACCCGGCAGGCCGACGGCGCACGTCCCCACGGCAGAGACAGCACCATGGCGCACGACCTCCTTACCCTCGACCTGTTCGGCAACACCGCTCTTTCATCGGGCCTCGGCATCGAGGCGCTCGCCGGCGTCCCGTTCACCAACGATCCGGATGACGAACCCGATTTCACGCCCCCCGCGCCGGCCCAGCCGGCGCCCACTCCGACGCGGAGCGTCGTCGACCGCGGAACGAACTTCATCCTCATTGGCGAGCGCGGGCTCGCCGCCGGCTGGAAGGACCGAGCCCTCGACAACATCGCCGCGATCCGCCTGGCGACTGAACTCGAGGAACAGGACAGGCCCGCGACAGCGGCTGAACAGGCCCGCCTCATCCGTTTCACCGGGTTCGGCGCGTCCGATCTTGCCAATGGCGTGTTTCGTCGGCCGGGCGAGGCGGAATTCCGTCCCGGTTGGGCCGCGATCGGCGCCGAGCTGCAGGACGCCGTCACCGAGGCGGAATACGCCTCGCTGGCGCGCTGCACCCAGTACGCGCATTTCACCCCGGATCTCATCATCCGTGCCGTCTGGGCAGGACTGGAGCGTCTCGGCTGGCGGGGCGGACGGGTGCTGGAACCCGGTATCGGCACGGGTCTGTTCCCGGCGCTGATGCCGGATGGACTGCGCCAGGTCTCCCACTTCACCGGCATCGAACTCGACCCCGTTACCGGGCGCATCGCGCGGCTGCTGCAGCCACGCGCGCGCATCGTGACCGGGGATTTTGCCCGCACCGATCTTGCTCCCCACTTCGACCTCGCCGTGGGCAATCCGCCGTTCTCCGACCGCACGGTTCGCTCTGACCGGGCCTATCGTGCGCTCGGCCTGCGGCTGCATGATTACTTTATCGTCCGCTCGATCGACCTGCTGAAGCCCGGGGCGATTGCAGCCTTCGTCACCTCCCACGGCACGATGGACAAGGCCGATGCGACCGCGCGCAAGCATATCGCGATGTCCGCCGACCTGATCGGTGCGATCCGGCTGCCCGAGGGAAGCTTCCGCGCCGACGCCGGCACCGACGTCGTGGTCGACATCCTCTTCTTCCGGCGGAGGAAGGCCGGCGAACCCGAGGGCGACAGCTCCTGGCTCGACCTCGAGGACGTGCACGGCGAAGCCTCGGACGAGAGCAGCATCCGGGTGAACCGCTGGTTCGCACGGAATCCGGATTTCGTGCTCGGCACGCACGCTCTGACCTCGGGGCCGTTCGGCGAGACCTACACCTGCCTGCCGCGCGCGGGCGTCGAGCTGGGCGCGGCGTTGAATGCCGCCATCCTTCTCCTTCCGGAAGCCATCTATGACGGGGAGCCAGCGGCGATCGATGCCGACGATGATGACCTCTCCGAAGCATCCGGGACCGGAGCACCCGGCGAGGCTCACGTCCGCGAGGGCAGCTATTCCTTCGACCCCAGCCGCGGGCTGCAGCAGATCGTCGACGGCATGGCTGTTGCGATCAAGGCTCGGAAGGGCAGGGCGGGCGACGGCCTGCCCGAAAAGCACATCCGCATCATCCGGAAGCTGATCCCGATCCGGGACGCCGTGCGCGAGGTCCTGAAATGCCAGGAGCACGATCGTCCATGGCGAGACGCGCAGGTCCGCCTGCGCCTGGCCTGGTCGAGCTTTGTGCGCGACTTCGGTCCGATCAACCACACCACTGTGTCAATCACCGAGGACGCCGAAACCGGTGAGGTCCGCGAGACGCATCGCCGGCCGAACCTTCAGCCCTTCCTCGACGATCCGGATTGCTGGCTCGTCGCCTCGATCGAGGCCTACGATCTCGAGACCGATACCGCGAAGCCCGGACCGATCTTCTCCGAGCGCGTTATCGCGCCGCCGGCGCCGCCCGTCATCACCTCCGCCGCGGATGCTCTTGTCGTCGTGCTGAATGACCGCGGCCGCGTCGATCTCGATCACGTCGCCGAACTTGTCCATCAGAGTGTGCGGGATGTCATCGAGGAGCTCGGCGACGCAATCTTCCAGGACCCGGCGGACGGTGCGTGGCAGATGGCCGATGCCTATCTGTCCGGCGCTGTGCGGAGCAAGCTCAAGGCGGCGGAGGCAGCCGCCGCGCTCGACCCCTCCTTCGATCGGAACGTGCGCGCGCTTGTCGCCGTGCAGCCAGCCGATCTCGGCCCATCCGACATCACCGCCCGCCTCGGCGCACCCTGGATTCCGGCGGCCGACGTCGTCGCCTTCGTCAAGGAGACGATGGGCGCGGACATCCGCATCCGCCACATGCCCGAGCTTGCGTCCTGGACGGTCGAAGCCCGCCAGCTCGGCTGGATCGCCGCCGGCACATCGGAATGGGGTACTGCGTGCCGGCACGCCGGCGAGCTGCTGGCGGACGCGCTGAACAGCCGCGTGCCGCAGATCTTCGATACCGTGGATGTCGACGGGAAAGAGCGGCGCATTCTCAACGTCGTCGAGACCGAAGCAGCGAAGGAAAAGCTCGCGAAGATCAAGGCAGCGTTCCAGACCTGGATCTGGTCGGACCCGGATCGCGCCGATCGGCTGGCAGCGGTCTACAATGATCGCTTCAACGACATCGCCCCTCGAGCCTTCAACGGCGATCACCTGAAGCTGCCGGGTGCCAGCGGCGCTTTCGGTCTCTATGCGCATCAGAAGCGAGGCATCTGGCGCATCATCTCGGCCGGTTCGACCTATCTCGCCCATGCGGTCGGCGCCGGGAAAACCATGACCATGGCCGCCGCCATCATGGAACAGCGCCGTCTCGGCCTGATCGCCAAGGCCATGCTGGTGGTGCCCGGTCACTGCCTGGCGCAGGCGGCTCGCGAGTACCTGGCGCTTTACCCCACCGCCCGCATTCTCGTGGCCGACGAGACCAACTTCTCCGCGGACAAGCGGGCTCGGTTCCTGTCGCGAGCCGCGACCGCGACGTGGGACGCGATCATCATCACCCATTCGGCTTTCCGCTTCATCGCCGTGCCCTCGGCGTTCGAGAGCCGGATGATCGAGGACGAGCTTGATCTCTACGAAACGCTCCTGACCAGGGTGGAGAGCGACGACCGCGTCTCGCGCAAGCGCCTCGAGCGGCTGAAGGAGGGGCTCAAGGAACGACTGCAGGCCTTGTCGACCCGGAAGGACGATCTCTTGACCATCGCGGAGATCGGGATCGACCAGATCATCGTCGACGAGGCGCAGGAGTTCCGCAAGCTCAGCTTCGCCACCAACATGTCGACCCTGAAAGGCGTCGATCCGAACGGCTCGCAACGCGCCTGGGACCTCTACGTCAAGTCCCGCTTCATCGAGACGAAGAATCCGGGGCGGGCACTGGTGCTGGCGTCGGGCACGCCGATCACGAACACCCTCGGCGAGATGTTCTCCGTGCAGCGCTTCATGGACCTTGCGGCGCTGATGCGGCGCGGCCTGCACGAGTTCGACGCCTGGGCGTCCACCTTCGGGGACACCACGACCGAGCTCGAGTTGCAGCCGTCCGGCAAGTACAAGCCGGTTTCCCGCTTCGCCAGCTTCGTCAACGTGCCCGAACTGATCGCGATGTTCCGCTCCTTCGCGGACGTCGTTCTGCCCGAGGACCTGCGCCGTTACGTGAAGGTGCCGGCGATCTCGACAGGTCGGCGCCGGATCGTCACCGCAAAGCCGACCGCGGCCTTCAAGCGCTACCAGTCCGAGCTCGACACACGGATCAAGGCAATCGAGGAGCGCGACCGGCCGCCGGAGCCCGGCGACGACATCCTGCTCTCGGTGATCACCGACGGTCGGCATGCCGCTATCGACCTGCGCCTCGTCGATCCTGGCAACGACAATGAGCCCGACAACAAGCTCAACCTGCTCATTGCCAAGGCCTTCCGCATCTGGAAGGACACGGCCGGGATGACCTATCGGCAGCCGGACGGTAGGGCCTACGAACGGCCCGGCGCGGCACAGATGATCTTCTCCGATCTCGGCACGATCTCGGTCGAGAAGAGCAGAGGGTTCTCGGCCTACCGCTGGATCCGCGACGAGCTTGTCCGCCAGGGCGTTCCGGCCGGCGAGATCGCCTTCATGCAGGACTTCAAGAAGTCCGAAGCGAAACAGCGGCTGTTCGGCGACGTCCGCTCCGGCAAGGTTCGCTTCCTGATCGGAAGCTCCGAAACCATGGGGACGGGCGTGAATGCGCAGCTGCGCCTGAAGGCGTTGCATCATCTCGACGTGCCCTGGCTTCCCTCGCAGATCGAGCAGCGCGAGGGACGTATCGTGCGCCAGGGCAACCAGCACGAAGAGGTCGATATCTACGCCTATGCCACCGAAGGATCACTCGACGCGACGATGTGGCAGAACAACGAGCGCAAGGCTCGGTTCATCGCGGCGGCGCTGTCCGGCGACAGGAGTATCCGCCGGCTTGATGACCTCGGGGAGGGGCAGGCCAACCAGTTCGCCATGGCGAAGGCCATTGCCAGCGGCGATCAGCGCCTGATGCAGAAGGCCGGGCTCGAGGCCGACATCGCGCGGCTGGAGCGGCTGCGCGCAGCGCACCAGGACGACCAGTTCGCCGTCCGCCGGCAGATCCGCGACGCGGAGCGCGACGTCGAATATTCGGCGCGGCGTATCGATGCGATCGGGCAGGACATCGGTCGGCGGCTTCCGACGTCGGGCGATGCCTTTGCCGTGGTGGTGGCCGGCAGGTCCTTCGCGGATCGCAAGGCCGGCGGCCGGGCGCTGATGAAGGAACTCCTCGCTCTGGTGCAGCTCCAGCACGCCGGCGACGTCGTCGTCGCCTCGATCGGCGGGTTCGAACTTGAGTATTCCGGCGAGCGGCTCGGCAGGGACGGCTACCACTACGCCACGGCGCTCAAGCGCACCGGCGCCGACCATGCGGTCGACCTCCCGGTGACCGTCACCCCGCTCGGCGCGGTGTCGCGGCTCGAGCATGCACTCGACAGCTTTGAGGCCGACCAGGACCGCTATTGCCAGCGGCTCGGCGATGCGGAGCGGCGATTGGCGTCCTACCGTGCGCGCGAGGACGGGCCGTTCGCCTTCGCCGACGAGCTGGCCGAGAAGCGT
>JAEZMP010000495.1 GCA_023442215.1 Pseudomonadota bacterium | reverse complement strand
CGGCAATGCCGTGGACAAGCGCGAGGCGGGCGGCGAGCACCGTGCCCGATGTCGCCATCCGGCCGCGGCGGGTCACCGTTTCCGTCATCGGGAAGCCGATCCGGCGCGCCACGTCGCGGGGCACGTCGGAGGCGAACACCTGCTCCACATAGGTCTCGTCGTGGACGCGGGCGAACCATTCGAACGGCGCCGGCTCGGGAACGTGGAAGCCGTCCGCCCCCGACACCAGCCCTTCCTCCACCAGCACCTCCGCGAGGCGTCGGAACTTGCCCATGGGAAAGCGGTGATCGGCGCCGATCTCGGCGTGATAGTCGGCATGATGGACGATCGGCAGGGGCATCGGGGCCATCCCGGGGTGGGCGCGAACGGATATGAGGGATATGCAAGCAGGATAGAGGGGACCAGCGCCCGGGGAAACCGGCTTTCGCCGGCCCATTCCACCGGCTCGCCGACCCGACAACAGGCTTGAATTCTTCCAAACGGACGTGCCTCATGGGCGGCGGCCCTGCCGCGCTTCCTCGGCCGCGCCGACCCCGCGTCCGCAGTTCCGACCACGCCGGCAGCATGACCTCCACCGAAGCGAACCCATCGGGCGTCCCCGCGCGTCCCTCGCCCATCGGCCACCGCACGGTGCTGGCGATCGCGATACCGATGACGCTCGCGCACCTGTCGACGCCGCTCGTCGGCATCGTCGACGGCGCCCTGATCGGCTGGACCGGCGACGCGGCCATGATGGGCGGCATCGCCGTCGGCGCGCTGGCATTCGACATCCTGTTCTCGTTCTTCTCGTTCCTCCGCATGGGCACGACCGGCCTTGCCGCCCAGGCCTTCGGGGCCGGCGACAAGACCGAGCAGCGGGCGGTGCTGGCCCGCGCGCTGATGGCCGCGGTGGTGCTCGGCGCCTGGCTCGTCGTCTGCGCGGTGCCGCTGTGCTGGGCGTTCGTCACCGCGATCGGCGCCAGCCCGGCGGTGAACACCGCCTTCGCCGGCTACTTCATGGTGCGCATCCTCGCTGCCCCGCTCACCCTTCTCAATTATTCCGTGCTCGGCTGGGTGGTCGGAATCGGCCGCGCGGGCATCGGCCTCGCGCTGCAACTGCTGCTCAACGGCGTCAACATGGCCGCCGGCGTGGCGCTGGTCTGGGGGCTCGGCCTCGGCACCGCCGGCGCCGGCGGGGCGGCCGTGGCGGCGGAGGCCGTCGCCGCCGTCGCGGGGCTCGTTGTGGTGGTCGTGCTCACCCGCGGTGGCGCCTGGCCGGCGTGGGCGCGGCTCGCCGAGCGCCGCGCGGTGGTCGCGACCTTCGCCGTCAACCGCGACATCATGATCCGCTCGGTCGCGCTCACCGCCGCCCTCGGCTTCTTCACCGCCCAGGGCGCCCGCCACGGCGACGTGGTGCTGGCGGCCAACGCGGTGCTGTTCAATCTCGTGCTCGCCGGCTCCTATTTTCTCGACGGCCTCGCCACCGCCGCCGAACAACTCGCCGGACGCGCGATCGGCGCCCGGCAACCGGACGATTTCCGCCGCGCGGTGTCGCTTTCGGTCGGCTGGGGCTTCTTCATGGCGGGCGTCCTGACCGCGATCTTCGCCCTCGGTGGCCCGACGCTCATCGACCTGATGACCGCCTCGCCGGAGGTGCGCGAGATGGCCCGGCACTATCTGTTCTGGGTGCTGCTCGCCCCCGCCTTCGGCGTGCTGGCCTTCGAACTCGACGGGGTCTTCATCGGTGCGACATGGTCGAGCACCATGCGCGACATGATGCTGGGCTCGCTCGCCGGCTATTTCGCGCTCTGGGCCGTGCTGGCGCCGATGTTCGGCAATCACGGTCTGTGGGCGGCGCTGATCGGCTTCTTCGGCCTGCGCGGGCTGACGCTGGCCGCCTGCCTGCCGCGCCGGCTGAAGCGGGCCTTCGCCGCCGCCCCCTACGCCCCGCGCGCAGCCCAGTCCGCCGCCTCGCACCCCACCGCCTGATCGAGCGAGGCGAGGCCGCGGCGGCGCAGTTCGGCCGAAAGCCCGTTCAGGATCGTTCCGACGAGATCCGGCCCCTCGTAGACGAGGCCGGTATAAAGCTGCAGCAAACTCGCGCCCGCGGCGATCTTGGCGAAGGCGGTCTCGGCCGAATCGATACCGCCGACGCCGACGAGCGGCAGCCGCGTGCCGAGCCTGAGGCGGAATTTCGCCAGCACCTGCGTGGCGATGGGGAACAGCGGCCGGCCGGAAAGTCCCCCCGCCTCGCGCGCCGCCGGCTCTCGCAGCGATGGCCGGGTGATGGTGGTGTTGGACACGATGAGCCCGTCGAGCGCGGTCGCCGAGACCGTCTCGACCACGTCGTCGATGGCCTCGTCGGTCAGATCCGGGGCGACCTTGAGCAGGACCGGCACACGCCGCCCGTGGCTCTCCGCCGCCGCATCGCGTGCCGCGAGCACCCGCGCCAGCAGGGCGCCCAGCGCCTCCTTCGCCTGCAGGTCGCGCAGCCCCGGCGTGTTGGGCGAGGATACGTTCACGGTGAAATAGGAGGCAACGTCGGCGAAGCGCTCGATGCCGAGCACGTAGTCGCCGATGCGGTCCTGCGACTCCTTGTTGGCGCCGACATTGATGCCGACGATCCCGGGCCGGCCGGCGCGGGCCGCGAGCCGCCGGCGCGCGCCTTCATGGCCGCCGCTGTTGAAGCCGAGCCGGTTGATGACGCCGTGATCCGCGGGCAGGCGGAACATGCGCGGGCGCGGATTGCCGGGCTGCGGCTGCGGGGTGATCGTGCCGATCTCGGTGAAGCCGAAGCCAAGGGCGAGCAGCGCGTCGGGCACCTCGGCGTCCTTGTCGAACCCGGCCGCCATGCCGAGGGGATTCGGGAAGTCGAGCCCGAACAGCGAGACCCGCAGCGCCGGGTCGCGGCGGGCCGCTGGCGCGCGCACGAGGCCGGATGAGAGCGCCGATACGGTGAGGCGGTGAGCCTGTTCAGGGTCCATGCGGAACAGGAGCGCGCGGGCGAAGCCGCGATAGAGATCGATCATCGCGGCGTACTCAGGACAGCAGGCCGGAGAAGTCGTGACGGCCGTCCGCCCCGAGCGGCAGCGCGTTCACGGCCCGGACCGCCGTCAGCGGCAGCGGCCCGTAGAGATGGGGAAACAGCGCCCCGCCGCGGGACGGCTCGTATTTCAGCGCCGCCGCGATTGCCGCGGTGTCGACCGCGACCAGCACCAGATCGTCGCGGCCGTCGAAATGACGGGCCGCCGTTTCCGCGACCTGCCCGGCCGTGGAGAAGTGGATGTAGCCGTCGGCGAGGTCGACCGCCGCGCCGTCGAAACGGCCCGCCGCTTCCGCCGCCGCCCACTCCTGCCGCCCCGCGATCTTGTAGATCACTGCATCCGCCATCCGGTCTTCCCTTTCAGCCCTTCCAGCCCCTCGCGCGGCGGACCCTAGAGCATATCCCGCCCGGATCGAAGCGATCTGACGCCGGGACATGCACAAGATCCGGGATCGTTCTCCCTCGGAAATCGCCCTCGCCCGTGGCGAATGCCCCCGGGAACGCCATCGACGACTGGACAGCACACCGGCCCAGGGATAATCAGAAGGATCGGAGAGGGATAAATTCCTGTCCGCCAGCCGGTCGACCCCGCAATGCGCCCTGACGGCGAGGCCGGCGGCCGGGTTTTCCAGGAGAGGCCGATGCTCAGCCACGACCGGATCTGGAGCGCGCTCGATGCCCTGGCGGACCGCCACGGCCTGACCCCGTCGGCGCTCGCCCGGCGCGCGGGCCTCGACCCGACGACCTTCAACAAATCCAAGCGCCACGCGGGCGAACGGCCACGCTGGCCCTCGACCGAATCCATCGCCAAGGTGCTCGAGGTCACAGGCACCGATCCGGTGACGTTCTTCTCCGGGCTCGCGGGCGACCGGCTGCCGACGCAGAACGCGGTGCCGCTGCTCGGCATGGCGCAGGCGGGCATGGGCGGCTTCTTCGACGGTGGGGGATATCCGGCCGGCACGGGATGGGACGAAATTCCTTTCCCCACCTCCCGAGACGAGACCGTGTTCGCGCTGGAGGTCTCCGGCGATTCGATGCTGCCGGCCTATCGCGACGGCGACGTGCTGATCGTCTCGCGCGGGGCCTCGGTCCGGCGCAACGACCGCGTGGTGGTGCGCACCCGGGACGGCGAGGTGATGGCCAAGGTGCTCCACCGCGAGACCGCGCGCAGCATCGAGCTGCATTCGCTGAACCCGGACCATCCGCCGCGCGTGCTCGCGACCGTCGACATCGACTGGATGGCGCGGATTCTCTGGGCGAGCCAGTAGCACCCGGGCCATTCCGGCGCTTCGGAAAACGCCGGAATGGCCTTGCCGGTCAGCGCTTCAGCGCGGCCGCGATCAGGGCGCGGGTCTCGGGGATGCCGTAGAGCTCGACGAACGAGCCGAACCGCGGGCCCCGCTCCTGGCCGAGCAGGAGCTGGTAGAGCACCGAGAACCACGTCAGCGACACGCCCGGACGGCCGTCCGGGCCGGGCTTGGCGGTGTCGGGGTAGGCGATGCGGCCGACCTCGTAGACCGCGTTCTGGATGATCTCCGCATGCGCGCTTTCAGGCAGGGTCTTGAGCGCTTCATCTAGCAGAATGAGCGCTTCGCGCTCGCCTTCGGACGGTGCACGGAACACCTTCGTCGGCTTCACGAAGTCGGCGAAGTAGCGGATGGCGTAACCGACCAGGCGGTCGAGCTCCGGCTCGCTTTCCGGGGTCGCCCCGGCGGCGTAGCGGCTGATGAAGCCCCACAGCACCGCCGGCTCCTCGGCGTTGGAGGCCGAGACCAGGTTGAGCAGCATCGTGAACGACACCGGCAGCCCCACCGCCGGCGGATGGCCGGAGTGGATGTGCCAGACCGGGTTCTCGATCCTGGCCGCGAGCGCCTCCGCCGGATACTTGCCGAGGAACGTGTAATAGTCGTCGACCGCCCGGGGGATAACGTCGAAGTGCATCCTCTTCGCCGCCTTGGGCTTCTGGTACATGAACAGCGACAGGCTCTCCGGCGAGGCATAGGTCAGCCACTGCTCGATGGTGAGCCCGTTGCCCTTCGACTTCGAGATCTTCTCGCCGTTCTCGTCCAGGAACAACTCGTAGTTGAACCCGTCCGGCGGCGTGCCGCCGAGCGCCCGGCAGATTTTGCTCGACGTCTTGACGTTGTCGATGTGGTCCTTGCCGGACATCTCGTAGTCGACGCCGAGCGCGGCCCAGCGCATCGCCCAGTCCGGCTTCCACTGCGCCTTGACGCGGCCGCCGGTCACCGGCGTCTCGACGAGGTCGCCGGTCTCAGGGTCGGCATAGACGATGGTGCCGGCCTTCGGGTGGGTCTCGAGGATCGGCACCTGCAGCACGACGCCGGTGCGCTGGCACACCGGCAGGAACGGCGAATAGGTCTTGCGGCGCTCCTCGCGGAGCGTCGGCAGCATGATCGCCATCACCTCGTCGTAGACCGACAGCATCTTCAGGAGGATGTCGTCGAAGCGGCCCTCGGCATAATAGTCGGTGGCGCTCGCGAACTCGTATTCGAAGCCGAAATCGTCGAGGAACCGGCGCAGCATCGCGTTGTTGTGGGCGCCGAAGCTCGCCTCGGTGCCGAACGGATCGGGCACGCGCGTCAGCGGCTTGCCGAGATGCTGCATCAGCATCTCGCGGTTCGGCACGTTCTCCGGCACCTTGCGCATGCCGTCCATGTCGTCGGAGAAGCACAGCAGCCGGGTCTCGTAGCGGTCTTCCGTCATGATGCGGAAGGCGTGGCGCACCATGGTCGTGCGCGCCACCTCGCCGAAGGTGCCGATGTGGGGCAGGCCCGAGGGGCCGTAGCCGGTCTCGAACAGCACCGGCCCGCCGCCGCGTTTCTCCACCCGCTCCTTGAGCTTGCGAGCCTCCTCGAACGGCCAGGCGCGCCCGTGGAGCGCGGCTTCGGCCTCGGCGGGGTCGAAGGTCAGGGAAACGGATCGGTCGGTCATTTTCTGTCGCTCTCTCATCCTCGCGGCCGCAACCCGTTCATCGGGCATGCGCGGCCACCCACCGCTTACAGCGAATGGCACCGCGCCGACAACACATGGTTTCACCCGCGGCCGCCGGAACGGCGCGGAAAGCCTGCCAATCGGGAGTGGAGGACGCCGGTTCAGCGCCTGACGGCGCGGCGGACGGCATCGAGATCGACCGGCCGGTCCGGCAGCACGATCTCGAACGTGGCGCCGGGCGGACCGCCGACGAGGGCGATGGAGCCGCCGTGGGCGCGCACGAGTTCGGCGGCGATGGCGAGCCCGAGCCCGACGCCGCCCGGCCTGACGCCGCCCTGGAACGCCTGGAACAGGTGCTCGCGCGCCCGCGGCGACACGCCCGGGCCGGTATCGGCCACCGTGATGTGCACCACGGCGCCGGTGCGCCGGCCGGAAATCGTCAGGCGGCGGACGATGCCGGGATGCTCCCGCGCGCTCTGCAGCGCCTGGACGGCATTGCGGCCGAGATTGACCAGCACCCGGAACAGCTGTTCGGGATCGGCGTCGGCCTCGAGGTCGCCGGGCACCTCGTTGACGAACGTGACGGCCCCGCCCGGGACGAGGCCGATGGCCTCGGCCGCCTCCGCCACGATCTGCGACACCCGCACCACGCGGCGCTCCGGCGGCGCTTCCCGCGCGGCGCCGTAGGCCATCACCGAGCGGGTATAGGAGACCGCGCGGTCGAGGGTGTGGGTGATCTTGGGCGCGAGGCGCTGCACCATCGGGTCGGCGGCGGTGGCGAGGCGGTCGGAGAGAAGCTGCGCCGAGGCCAGCAGGTTGCGCAGGTCGTGGTTGATCTTGGACACCGCGAGGCCGAGTTCGGCGAGCCGGCGGCGCTGGTGCAGGGTGCGGGCGAGTTCCTTCTGCATCGCCCTGAGGCGGCGCCACGCATCGCCGATCTCGTCGCGCCGGTCGGTGGGCTCCAGAATGTGGTCGGCATCCTCGGGTGCGGCGGCGAACGCCTCCATCGCCCGGCTCATGCGCTGCAGCGGGCGCACCATGAGCCGCCGCAGGCTCCAGTAGACCAGCGCGGCGGTGATGATCGAGATGATGAGCGACACCGTGAAGATGCGCTGGGAATAGGCGATCATCGCGTCGAACAGCGGACGCTCGGGAATGACGATCTCGACCCGGTCGGCCGAACCCGGCAGCGGCCCGCTGACCCTGAGCGTGCGGCTGCCGCCGGAGGTCAGCGTCTCCAGCGCGTCGAGGATCGGTCCGATGCGGTCGGGGGTATCGACGTCGACGTGCAGGTCGACCTTGATCGGCTCGTCGGAGAGCGCCAGCAGGCGGCGCCGGTCGCCCTCGATCACGGCCAGCGCCTGCGCGTCGGTCACGCCGACGAGGCGCTGGCGCATCGCGGGGGAAAGCTCCTTGTCGTCGCTGAGGATCAGCGCCGCGACGGCCGCCTTGCCGAGGGCGTCGTCGAGCCAGCGCATGCGGAAGCCGGCGATCGAGGGAATGTAGACCGCGAGTTCGCAGAGCATGACGAAGATGATGGTGAGGCCGAGCAGCTTGGCGGAGAGAGAGACCCCAAAGCGCCGCGCACGCCGGGCGAGGCCGACCACGGCCGCCGGAATCCCGGCGCCCCCGCCGGACGCGGACACGCCGGCGCCGGCGTCATCTGTCTCGTCCGCACGCCCTCCGTGCGGGAGATCGTTCTGCGACCCGGCACCCGCGCGCACGGAACCCTCCGCCCGCCCCGTGGTCCCAAGGACCCCGATGGCGGGACCGGATTCTCCGATCCGATCGCCGTTGCCGTCCCCTGCCATCCGATCGCCCTTCGGGACCCGTGCCGATCGCCTTTCGGGACCCATCGCCTTTGGGGACCCATCGACTTTCGGGACCCATTGGCTTTCGGCACCCTTGGCACCCGGGCCGGCATTTCGCGCCATCCCGACCGGCCTCGGATCGCCCCGCTCGCGTGTCTCGTTCCTGCCGGGGCACTCGATCCGCACCGTCCGGTCACGATATATCAAATGATGCGGCGCCCCACCGCGTTCGTCAAAGGAGATTACCGCACGGAGCGCCCGAACCGGCCGAAGGCGGCGCCATTTTGGCGTGGAAGCCACACCCGCCACCCGATTTTGACCCCGTGGGGCACGGGCGCGCGTTGACTCGGGGCTTCGCTCACCCTTATAAGCCCGCTCGACCGGTCACGGTTCCGCCGCGCCCGGCGATGTCTGGCGGGTTGGCGTTCCCACGGGAACGCCCGGTGGTTTCGTGCCCCCGCGGACGCAGCCGGCATTGGCCGGATGGCCCCGTGACACTTAACGTTCGGCCAGGCGTTGCCGCAAGGATGGCGCCGGCAGGGCAATGACATTCGACAAGACGATCCCTCCGCAGCGTCCGGGGCGCGATCGGCGAGACCGCGGGAGCGGATGAGTTCGATGACCAAACGTACCTATCAGCCGAGCAAGCTCGTGCGTAAGCGCCGCCACGGTTTCCGTGCGCGCATGGCCACCAAGAACGGCCGTGACGTGATCGCCCGCCGCCGGGCGCGCGGCCGCAAGCGGCTTTCGGCCTGAGGCCGGCCGCGCGATGGGGCACGGCCCGCACCGAGCGGAGCCTGGCCTGTCGCCGCACAGCCGACCGCCCGTGGACGCACCGCCGTCCGACGGCCGGTCGCCGGGAGCGCCCGTGAAGCGCCTGAAGAAGCGCGCCGAGTTCGTTGCCGCCGCCAAGGGCGCGCGCACCGAACGGCGCGCCTTCGTGATTCAAGGTCTTCGCCGTGACGAGACCGAAGACGCCCGGCGCGAGCCGGACGCCCGGTTCGGCTTCACGGTGACGAAGAAGACCGGAAATTCCGTCGAACGCAGCCGCATCAAGCGGCGGCTGCGGGCGGCGGCGTCCGCGTGCGCGGCCGATGCCCGGCCGGGGTGCGACTATGTGCTCGTGGCGCGCAGGGCGGCGATATCGCTGCCTTTCGCCGACCTCGTGTCCGAACTCGCCGGCGGGCGTCGCCGCCGTTCCGCCGCCGGGCGTCGGCGCGGTCGAGGGCGCGTCGGCCGGCTTGGTCGCGGCCTGCTGCGCGACGTGCTGCTCGGCAGCCTTGCGCTCGGCTTCGGTCCGGGGGCCGATATAGAAGAATTGCCACCCCACGATCACGATGAGCGACAGGGCGATGGCAATGAAGACATTCTTGTTTTCGGTCATCGGCTGGTCCCGGACGGGGGCTTGTCGTCTTTCGCCGCCAGAGGCGGCTTCAAGGCGCGGTCGAGGCGGGCCCGCCCGCCCGCGAGTTAGGCCACCA
>JAEZMP010000409.1 GCA_023442215.1 Pseudomonadota bacterium | reverse complement strand
GGGCTGGCCTACACCCCCGAGGATCGAAAGCATCAGTCGCTGGTGCAGATCGCCTCGATTTCCGATAATCTCGTGCTGGCCAACCTGTCGCGCATCGCGCCCGGCGGGATCCTCCGGCCCCGGCTGCAGCAGGATCTGGTCGACCGCCGCATCCTCGATCTGCAGATCAAGGTCGCCGATCCGAGCCTGCCGGTCTCCTCTCTGTCGGGCGGCAACCAGCAGAAGGTGGTGGTCGGCAACTGGTTGAACACCGGGCCGCGCGTCATCTTCTTCGACGAACCCACCCGCGGCATCGACCTGGCGGCGAAGCAGCAGATCTTCGACATCGTCGCGGCGCAGTCGGCGGCGGGCGTCGCCTCGGTGTTAGTCTCCAGTGAGCTGGAAGAAGTGCACAGCATCGCGCACCGGATCCTCGTGCTGCATCACGGAAGGGTCGTGGGCGAGGTCGATCCGCGTCAGGTCAGTCTCAGCGATCTCTACAGCTATTGCATGAAAGGAACCCTCGATGTCTGAGGCGGCGACCTTTCAGGGGCCGCCGCGCGCACGGCGCGGCTGGTCCCTGCGTTTCTACATCATGGAAGTGTGCCTGGTGGCACTCATCGTAGGGCTGTTCCTGCTGGCGCCCGGTTTCGGCAGTTCGGCGAACCTGCTGAACGTGTTCCGCAGCGTGTCGATGCTGGGCATCATCGCCTTCGGCATGACGGCGGTGATCATCAGTGGCGAAATCGACCTGTCGGTGGGTTCGGGCGTTGCGCTGGCGGGCTGCTTCGCGGCCTGGGCGGTCGACCTTCTGACGCCGGTGACGGGCGATGTGGCCGCCGTATCGCTCGGTGCCGTGGGCGCGCTGGCGATCTGCATGGCCTGTGGACTCTTCACCGGCACGCTGCGGGCACGGTTCAACGTGCCGAGCTTCATCACGACGCTCGGCCTCTTCACCGCGATGCGCGGCGCCGCCAACCTGCTGACCGACGGCTTTCCGCTGGCCAGCTTTCCAACCTGGTTCGGCTTTTTCGGTAACGGCAGCGTCTACGGCATTCCCTTTCCGGTCTTCGTGTTCGTGGCGGTGTTCGCGGGGATGCATTTCCTGATGTCTCACACGGCCTTCGGCCGCGCGGTCTACGCTGTCGGCGGCAATGCCGAGGCGGCGCGCCTCTCGGGGATCCGGGTGGGCGTGGTCAAGACCATGACCTTCGTCATCACGGGCGGCCTCACGGCGATCTCGGGGCTGCTCATCGCCTCGCAGATCGGCTCGGGCACGGGATCGACGGCGGCAGGGCTCGAGCTCGACGTCATCGCGGCGGTGATCATCGGCGGCACCAATCTGTTCGGCGGCCGCGGGCGCATCACCGGCACGCTGATCGGCGTGCTCTTCCTAGGCTTCATCGGCAACGGGATGACGCTGATGAACGTCTCGGACTACTGGCAATATGTGGTGCGGGGAGGGCTGATCGTCGGCGCACTGCTGCTCAACCAGGTGTTGGAACGCCGGTGACGGCGTTCCTTCCGCACCGAAGCCGCGTGCGGGCGTTCAGCCCTTCGTGATGTCTTCCACGCCGATCTCGTAGGTCTCCTGGGTGCGCGCCAGATGCGCATCCAGGATCGCCGACAGCCGCACCATGTCGTGATCGCGCACGGCCGCGACGATCTGCGTGTGCTCCGCAAGCGACAGCGAGGTGTGCTGGGGCCGCGCCGCCAGATGGGTGCGCAAGGCGGCGATCTTGCCCGAATAGAGTTCGTATGCGCTCTGCAGATAGGGATTGCCGCAATGGGCGAAGAAGGCCAGGTGAAAGGCGGTGTCCAGGTCCAGATAGCGCCGCACGTCGCCTTCGCCGAGTGCCCGCAGCATCTCCCGCTCGATCCGCTCCAGATCGGCCAGAAGCGCGCCTGCATTCTCCGCCATGGCGAATTGCAGCGCCGCCGTCTCGGTGACCCTGCGGAAAGCGCAGATCGCCCGTACCTCGCGTGAGCTGAGGGTGAAGACCCGCACCCCCGATTGAGGCACGATCGTCACCAGCCCCTCGTTGCGCAACTGGGCCAAAGCCTCGCGAACGGGGGTCTTGGAGACCTTCAGTTCCGCGGAAATGCTGCGCTCGGAGATCGAGGCGCCCAGCGGCACCTCGCCCCGCACGATCATGTTGCGGACGTGCTCCGTCACCAGAGCCGTCAGGGATCTCGGGCGTTCGAGTTCGGTCATGACGCCTCCTTTGCCGCACATCTAGTCGTACTTGGTGCACCAGATGTCAATTCTCCGTGCGCTCGAGGCGGTTTCCCCAACAATTTCAAGAAAGCCATAGAGGCAAGCGGCTGTGAATTGACATCTGGTGCACCAGATGGCAGTTTGCATTCATGCAAGGGACGCGGAGACGTCCCGCGCGAATGATGGGAGGAAATTCATGTTGAGAACGGTCCGGGCCGCCCTTCTGGCGACCCTGTGCATCACTGCGCCCGCATTTGCCCAGGACGTGAGCCTGATGGACGGGATGGTGCCGCGGGAGGGCGTGAATCCGGTCATTCCGGCCGGAAAATTCACCAAGGCCGCGCCCTGGAAGATCGGATTCAGCATCTGGGGTTTCGGCAATACCTGGATGATCCAGATGGCTCAGGAGGCGGAATATGCGGCTTCCCAGAACTCCAATATCCGTGAGTTCATCGTCACAAACGCCGATTCCAACCCGACGAAGCAGATCGCCGACAT
>JAEZMP010000327.1 GCA_023442215.1 Pseudomonadota bacterium | reverse complement strand
GAGCGCTGGCTCGGGAAGCCCGGGGCCTGAGCGCTCGACGGACGTCGTCGCAGGGCGGCCGGGTTTTAAGGGACGACAGAGACCTCCGCGGCGCCGGTCGCCGAAACCAGGGAGAATGCGATGCCGCTTCGATTCGGTCTTGTCGCCTTTCCGGGCGTGCAGTTGCTCGATCTCGCCGGGCCCTGCGACGTGTTTTCGGCCGCTCCCGACGCCGACGTTCATATTCTCTGGAAGGACACGGCTCCGGTCATCTCATCCTGCGGGCTGCCGTTGATTCCGACGAGGGCGTTCACGGACTGCCCGCCGCTGGACGTGCTGTGCGTGCCCGGTGGCGTCGGCGTCAATGCGCTGCTCGTCGACGAGGCCGTGCTCGAATTCGTTGGCCGCCAAGCGGCCGCCGCACGCTATGTCACGTCCGTCTGCACGGGTGCGATGGTGCTCGGCGCGGCCGGCCTTCTCCGGGGCAGGCGGGCGACGACGCATTGGAGCGCTCTTGATTTTCTCGGGAGGCTGGGAGCGACCCCGGTCGAGGCCCGCGTCGTTCGGGACGGCAACCTGATCACCGCGGGCGGCGTCACGGCGGGAATCGATTTCGGCCTTACCGTGATCGCCGAGCTTCTCGGAAGGGAGGAGGCGGAAGCGATCCAGCTTGCGCTCGAATATGCGCCCGCGCCGCCATTTTCGTCCGGCACGCCGCGGGAGGCCCGATCCGCAGTGGTGCAGTCCGTCCGAGCCAGATACGCCCCGCTGCGTGCGGCGCGCGACAAGCTGCTGCCGCCGGCGTGAACGGCCAGTCGGTCCAATACAGATGACGCGTCTTCCGGATCCGACGATCTCGGGGACGTTCATTATCCGGGAAATGGATGGCTTGGGGAAATGGTCGGAGCGAGAGGATTTGAACCTCCGACCCCCTGCACCCCATGCAGGTGCGCTACCAGGCTGCGCTACGCTCCGATGGCGGCTTTCCTATCGTCTCCCGGAGTCGAGGGCAAGCGGAAACGCCTGTATTAGTCGTGGATGACGCGACCCCGCTGGAAAGGCGCCGTGCCGGCCTATTTACCAGCGTCCCGGTGAGCGGGAGGGTAGGGCGCGAGCCCCGCGACGGACGCATGGCTGCCTTGCTTCCGCCCCACTTCTGAACCCGCGGGCGAACGGATAGAAGATCGCCGTGCCCCCGAACGGAGGCACCTCCCAAGTGAAGACCTTAAAAGGCCGCTGTCGCATCCGCGAGCGGCCTTTTTGCTTTTTGCCTCCCGGACGCGGATTCACTTTTCGCCGGGCGCGACCGCAGAGGAAAACGTCGGGTTCGGGCCTTCGGGCGGGGCAGCGTTAACCTGCTGCTTACCGGGGCGGAGTCACCCTTGCGGCATGAGCAGGGTGGAGTCGCTTGATATGGTCGATCTGGCCGTTGAGGTGCCGCTGGCGAGGACGCGCACGGTTCGCCGCATGCGTTCTACGGCGGGTGCCGGCTGGATTGCGGCTGCCGCACTCGGTGTCGGCATGATGGTGTACGGCGTCGCCGACCGGATGGTGCCGGTCTCGACGGCCTCAGCGCGTCTGGCGGTTGCCCAGGGCGTCGACGACGGCGGCTCGCGCGAGGCCCGTGTGGCCGCCGCGGGACAGATGCTGCATTCCCCCGAATTTCTGCGAACCGTCATCCGCCGCCTCGATGCGACCGCGGCTGCGCGGCTCGACGACGACGTTCTCGTGCCCGACAGCCTCGCCGCCCGCCTGTTCGCCGCTCTCGGCCCGGATGGCGCGACGGCGGCGACCGCAGTTGAGGAGCGCCGCGTCGCCGCCCTCGGCGCCGCGCTCGCCGTCAGCCGGTCCGCGCCCGAGACGGTGTCGATCTCGCTGGCCGCCGACACGCCCACGGCGGCGGCGACCACGCTGAACGCGGTGCTCGACACATACGTGTCGCTGGCGTCGACCGCTTCCGGCGCAGGGAGCGCACGAATCGTGACGCCCGCCGTGGCATCCGAGCCCCGCAGCGGCCGGACGCTGTTCGGCCTTTCGGTTCTCGCCGGCCTTGCCGCGGCGTTCGCCACGGCGGCGTTCATGCGTCGCCGTTCCGTCTCCGACGGCCATGCCGACATCGCGCCGGTGCCCTCGGCGCCTCCGGTTGTGGGGGCTATCCCGGTCGATTTCCGCCTTCCGTCACGGCCCGGCGCGGGCCAGCGGCGCGAGGCGCTGGGCGGTGAGCGATTTTGGGCGCCGGGCGCGACCGGCCCTCGGCGTTGCCTTGCCGTCATCGGTGTCGGTGGAACCGAAGCCTCGCGCGAGGTCGCCCGGCTCGCCGCCAGCGCGGCGGAGGACAAGCCCGCGGTGATGATTGATCTCACCGGGGATGATGCGTTGCCGCCGCCGGCGAATGCGCTCGGCTTCGGCGGCCTTCTGTCCGGCGAGGCATCGTTCGCGGAAGTGATCGTGCGCGATCCGCAGCTTCGCTTCCACGTTCTGAGCGGCCGGCCCGACGACCTGACGATGGCGCCCGAGCGATTCGACACCGTGATCGAGGCGCTGGTTCACGCCTACGAGCGCGTCGTGATCCATCTTCCGCCGGGCGATGTCGACCATCTCGCCGGCCGGGCCATCGCCCATCTCGACGGCATCGTGCTCGCGACCGACCGCGACGCGTGCGCGCCCGGCGTGCGCTCGGCCTTCGATCGCCTGACCCATGCGACGCGACGTCCCGTCACGGTGGTCGCCACCGAGGCTCGCGGTGCGGCCTTCCATGTGCGGCCGGAAATCGACCCCCGGCTGGAGGCGTTCGCGCCCGCGGCCTGATCTTCGTCAGAGCCTGCCGCGTTCCATCCACTTGATGATCAGGCCTGCCGGAAGCACCCACCCCAATCCGGCGACGACATAGAACACCAGCGCCACGAAGCCGCTGTGGTTCGGCACCAGCACCGCTCCGATCGCCATCGCCACCAGGGCGTAGACGATCACGAACAGCACCAGCATGAAGGTGCCGATGAGCTTGCGCACGCGGTGCAGCCGCCGTCCCTGAATATCCGCCGCCATGTTTCCTCCACTGGGCCGCCTCGTCGGGCGTGCTTCCGGCCGGCCGGGACGCGAGCTCCGCCGGTGCCGGGTCCCGCTCCGGGCGGGCTGACCCTTGCGTGCGTCACCTTGCGCGCATCATGGTTCGCGACCGGGTGTCGCGCCAGCCCAAAGAGGCGCGCGGCCGGACGTTCGAAGCCTTATAAGATCACGTTCCATGGAACGCTCACTGACATCCGCCTCCACGGCGCCGGGTGCCCTTCCGCGGGAAGGCGACGTGCGCCATGCACCCGGCCGCGGCCTCGCCGCCGTCCGGATCTGGCTTCTCGTCGTCGCGGCGATGATCATCGCCATGGTCGTCGTCGGCGGCGCGACGAGGCTGACCGAATCGGGTCTGTCGATCACGGAGTGGAAGCCGATCCACGGCACCATCCCGCCGCTGACCGATGCCGAGTGGCAGGAAGAGTTCCTGAAATATCAGCAGATCCCCCAGTTCAAGCTGATGAACCCCGACATGGACCTTTCGGGGTTCAAGTTCATCTTCTGGTGGGAGTGGAGCCATCGCCTGCTTGGCCGGGTGATCGGGCTCGTGTTCGCGGTGCCGCTGGTGTTCTTCTGGTGGCGGGGCTATCTGCCGCGACGGCTGCGCTGGCCGCTTGCCGGGCTGTTCGCGCTCGGCGGCCTCCAAGGCGCCGTGGGATGGTGGATGGTCGCCTCCGGCCTCGTGGAGCGCACCGAGGTCAGCCAGTACCGGCTGGCGATCCATCTTACGCTCGCGTGCCTGCTGCTCGCCGCCGTCGTCTGGGTCGCGGAGGGCCTGGCGCCGCCGCGCCGCAGGGCCATGGCGCTGCCGTCGCGCGTTCCGGCGATGGCGCTCGTGATCGTGGCGGCGGTCCTGGTGCAGATCTTCCTGGGTGGTCTTGTCGCCGGCCTTCGCGCCGGTTGGACCTTCAACACCTGGCCTTTGATCGACGGCACGCTCGTCCCCGCAAATCTCTTCGTGCAGGAGCCCTGGTGGCTCAACCTGTTCGAGAACCCGCTCACGGTGCAGTTCGACCACCGCATGGTGGCCTATGGCGTGTTCCTGCTGGCGCTCGTCCATGCGGTCCGGTCGCGCGGCACGGCCGCTGCGGCGGGGGCGTGGGGGCTGTTCGCGGCGGTGACCGCGCAGGCGACGCTCGGCGTGCTGGCGCTCGTTCACATGGTGCCGCTGTCCCTCGGCCTTGTGCACCAGTTC
>JAEZMP010000268.1 GCA_023442215.1 Pseudomonadota bacterium | reverse complement strand
GCGCCCGCATCACGGTGAGCAGCATCCAGGCGAACGGCAGCAGCATGACCGCGGCCATGGCGATGAGCACGGCGTTCGCGCCGGCCGCGCGCAGCGCGCTCCTCGATGCGACAGGCGCCGTCATGAGTAGTGCACCTTCTTCTCGGCGACGAAGATCTGGAACATCGAAAGTGCCGCGATGAACGACAGGAAGAGAACGGACAGCGAGGCCGCATATCCCATGTTGGTATACTGGTATGCCTCGAGATAGATCTTGTAGAGCAGCGTTTCCGTCGAACCCGCGGGTCCGCCCTGTGTGAGCGCTGCGACCGCGTCGAAGGCCTGGAACGCGGTGATCGTCGTGGTGACGACGACGAACAGCGTGGTCGGCCCGAGCATCGGAAAGGTGATGCGGAGGAAGCGGTCCCAGCCGGCGTCCATGCCGTCGAGGGATGCCGCGTCGTAGAGGTCCGGCGGAACGGACGAGAGGCCGGCGAGGAACAGGATCGTGGTCTGGCCGACCATTTGCCATGCTCCGATGACGGCGAGCGTCGGCAGGGCCGTCGCGGGGTCGGTGAGAAAGTCGATCCGGCCGAGGCCGATCCACGCCAGCCAGTCGTTGATCGGGCCGATGCGGCCGTGGAGCAGGAACTGCCAGACCAGCGCCATGGCCACAAAGGTGCTCGTCGCCGGCAGAAAGAACAGAACCTCATAGATATGCCGCAGCCGGCGGCGGCCCTGGATCGTCAGCGCAAGGAACAGGCCGAGCAGCACCGCGAGCGGCACGGTGATCGCGACATAAATAAGCGTGTGCCCGACCGCCGCGAGCGCGCGACCGTCGCTCGCGATCTGCAGGTAGTTGCGCAGGCCGATGAAGGAAATCTGCATCGCGCCAAGGCTGTAGTCCGTGAAACTCAGCCCGAACACCACGAGGATCGGTGCGATCATCAGCACCGACAAGAAGAAGATCGCCGGGCTGGCCAGCAGAATGCCATGCGCCGCGGCCCGGCCGGCTGTGCGGCGTTTCCCGGAACGGGCGAGGGCGGAGGCACCGCTCATCGTGCCGCCTCCGCGCGTCGCGGCGGATGCGCCGCATCACGGCCCGCGGCCGCCGGATGCAGCCGCGCCCCGTTCTCGTCGAACAGCTTTATGGCCGACGCCTCGAACCCGACTGTAACCCGGCCGTCCGCCGGCACGGTGAAGCCGGCCAGCCGCGGCCCGGAAAGACGGGCGACAATGCGGGTGGCCGTGTCCAGGCGCATGTGGATCAGCGTTTCGTGTCCGATCGGCTCCATCCGCTCGATGCGCGCGATCCAGGGAAGCCGGGAGCCGGCGGCCCCATCGGCAGCGGCGACGTCCACGTCCTCCGGCCGTATGCCGATCTGCACGGCCTGCCCCGCCGGCAGGATCGCGGAGATCGGGAGCGCGTGGCCGAGGCACACGATGCCCTGGTCCGACATCCGACCCGGAACGAGGTTGATGGAGGGCGTTCCGAGAAAGGTCGCGACGGAAACGTGACGCGGGTCGTGGAAGATCTCCGCCGGCGTTCCGATCTGCAGCGCCCGGCCGTCCATCATCAGCACGATCCGGTCGGCCATGGTCATGGCCTCCGTCTGGTCGTGCGTGACGTAGATGGTGGTGATCCCGAGGCGGCGCTGGAGTTCGACGATCTCGCCGCGCATCTCCGCCCGCAGCGCCGCATCGAGGCTCGACAGCGGTTCATCCATGAGAAACAGCCGGGGTTCGCGTATCAGCGCGCGACCGATGGCGACGCGCTGCTTCTGCCCGCCGGAAAGCTGGCCCGGCTTGCGTCCGAGCAGATGGGAGATGCGCAATTGCGTGGCGACACGTTCGACGGCCGCGGAAATCTCGCCCCGGATCGCGCGTCCGCGGGGCAGGAGGGAGCCGAGCGCCGGCTGCCGCTGGGCCCACGACAATCGCCGCATGACGAGAGGGGCCGCGATGTTGTCGTGGACGCTCATGTGCGGATAGAGCGCGAAGTTCTGGAACACCATCGCGATGTCGCGACGGCTCGGCATGAGACCGATGAGACTGGTGCCGTCCTCGGCTTCCAGGGTCCCTTCGGATGGCTCCTCGAAGCCGGCGACGATCCGCAGCAAGGTGGACTTTCCGCAGCCCGAAGGTCCGAGCAGGCAGAGAAACTCGCCCGGGACGACGTCGAGGTCCAGCCCGCGAAGCACGGCGGTCTCGCCGAAGCGCTTTCCGAGGCCCCGGATTTTGAGGCCGAGCGATGATGTCCCCATTGGCAGGGTCGCCCTCTCTCTTGATGGATGTCGATAACGATCGGCGCCAGCGAAGAAGTGGAGCAAAACTCCATTCCCGCGCGGGATCCGGCCCGAAACGGGCCCGACGCCCTCATGAGCAGGACGTTAGTGGAGTATTACTTCATTTTTATGACGCAAACAATGGAGAAAAACTCCATCAGACGCTCTGCGCGGCCGCCGGCGCGGCGAGGGCGGCGATCGCCTCGGCGATATAGACGGCTCGCGGCACGGCATTGATGTAGCCGCCATAAGCCGGGATATTCAGCTTCGCCATCGGAAGCACGACATCGGCGTGGCGCGCGAGCGCGCTCCGGGGATGGCACGTCACGGCCACGCAATAGGCGCCCGCCGCCCGGGCCGTCCGCAGGAAGTCGACCGTGTTGAGCGTGACGCCAGAGTCCGAGATGGCGAGCGCCGCGCACTGCGGGCCGAGGCCGTTCGCCACCTCATGGGCGAGGGCGGCATCGCGGAACGCATAGGCGTTGAGCCCGGAGCGCAGCAGCCGGTAGGAAAAAAGTTCGGCGATGATGCCGGAGACCCCGGAGCCGTAGATGTCGATGCGCCGCATCGGGCGCAGCCTGTCGGCGACCCGCTGCACGAGCGCGAGATCGAGGTCTTCCGCCGTGCGTGTCACGGAGCGGGCCAGTTCGCCGGCGAGGGTGAGGAGTTGATGCTCGTCCTTCGGCGCCGCCTCGGTTCCCGCGGTGTCGCGAACGGCCAGTTCGCCCGCCAGCGCCAGCTTGAAGTCGGAGAAGCCGTTGAAGCCCGACATCTGGCAGAGCCGCACGATGCTGGCCTCGCCGGCGCGGCACAGCCGGCTCAGGTCTTTCAGGGAAAACCGGACAACCTTTTCGGGATTCTCGACGATGTAAAGCGCCGTGCGCGCCAGCGCGTTCGGCAGGCTCGGTATGCTGGCCTCCAGATAGGCAAGAGGTCCGGGACGTCCGGCATTCGTCATGGAGTGGCTTTGCATCGCGCGACTTGGCGTCGTGGAGGGACATCACGGGGCATCATGGTGTTTTACTCCATGACCTCCGTTCTGCCATCTCCATTTTCCCATGGGGCGAGCGTCTGTTTCCCGGCGGCCCGGCCCGAGGCCGTCCTGCCGGCGACAACGCGGGCTGGGCAGCATCGCGCCCCATCCCGCCGCTCCGCAATGCGATCGACCGGCGTCCTGACGATCATGACGCGGGGGCCTGCCGTCCGCGACGCAGATGTTTCGATCCACGCCCCTGCGCGAGGGGCGACCGGCGCGCGCCGCATGGGAGCAGGCGACACGTCAGTTTCGATCCACGCCCCTGCGCGAGGGGCGACCGCGTGGCGCTGATCTCCGAAACCGGCACCAGCGCGTTTCGATCCACGCCCCTGCGCGAGGGGCGACATCGCGCGCGTGTCATCTTCCGTGCTCATCCCGAGGTTTCGATCCACGCCCCTGCGCGAGGGGCGACCGCTCGTCTCTAACACTCTGTCGCGACACTGAAAATATCGCTTCACGCGCGAACCGGCGGCCGGCGAGGGTGTGATGCGGCTCGATGTCTGGCCTGGTTTACGTAAAAGCAGGCGTTTCCCGTGCCTTGGCAGGCGCGCGAACCTCCCGGGGTCCATGTGCGCGCTTCGGGTTCGCGCGGACGCTCAGAGCACCAATGGGCCGTCGAGATCCTGGACGGGCTTCGCGCCGACATGCTCGACCCGGCGTCGGCCCTCCGCTCCCAGTTGGTAGAACCGCAAGCTGTCCGTGGAGGCGTCTATCTCGTCGATCAATCGCGCCTTCAGAACGACCCACTGGGAAGGGTCAACCTCGCATTCGAACACCGAGTTCTGCACACGCTGTCCGTAATCGAGGCACGCCCGCGCCACACGGCGGAGTCTGCGGCGACCGGCGGCCGTCTCGGTGCTCACGTCATAGGCCACGAGCATCAGCGCCTGGGCGCAAAGCTGCACCTCGTCCGCCCGGTGTGCCTTGGGCCTGCCCCGCTTGTACTCGACCGGAAACGGCCGGACGCCCCGATCGCCTGCCTGACTGGGGAACTCCACGACATCGGCTTTGCCCGCGACCCCGAGAACCTGCGATCGCAACGCCATCGCACGGGAGACGCGCACGCCCGGGCGGCTTTCGACCCGCCCGGAATCCGCCTTCTCATGCAGAAGCCGTCCCTCCGCCGTCGCCGCATCCTCCGCCGAGAGCTGCTCGACATGAATGACCGCGCACTGACGCGGGCAGAACAGATCGGGCAGAACAGATAGTGCTGCAACGCCGATAGCGGTATCAGCCCGTCTTCGGTCTCGCGGTCGATGACCGAGGCGGGCATGGCCGAAGGTCCCCTACCGCTCGATGATCTCGATGCCGTCCGGCAGGTCCTCGCGTTCGACCGTGATGGCATAGTCCGCGAAGCTGCGCGGCGGCGGGGCGTTGTCGAGGCGCTCGTCGCCCGGCCGATAGCGGTCCCCCTTGAACATCCGGTCGACCTTCACGCGCTCGAACAACTGGCTCGCCTGAGCGTTGCCGAGCTGGGAGGCGTGACGGAAGATGACGAGCTTGCGCGTCGCCATCTCGCCGCGGGCGGCGGAACGGTCATGCTCGAACATGTTGGAGAGAGCCTCGAACAGAAGATCGAGATCGGCGTCGGAAAAGCCCGTGCCCTTGACCGGGTGAGAGGCGAGCGGCGCCGAGACATAGCCATGGGCCCGATAGAGGCCATAAGGCACGATGTGCTTGCGTCCCATGGTGCGCCCGCCCTTCGCCTCCGCATCGGCCTCCGTCGTCGCGGCGAGACGGGTGATGGAGATCTCCAGCGGCAGGATGGGCTCCACCGAGCGCGCGAAACCGATCTGCACGGGACCGCGCACCTGTCCGGCATTCACACCGGTGGTCATCACCGCACCGAAAGTGCGAATGTCCCAGAAGTTCGCGCACATCCAGCGGGTGAGCGCCTGGGCCTTGTCCTCATCCTTCGGGCGCGTCCGGAGCTCAGCGACCGTGGTCACTTCAGGCATGACTGCCGTCCAAGCGCGCTTGTGCTCGTTGTTGAGGGTCGCGCCGTCGCGCATGTAGATCTCGTGCCCCGGCGCGTCGGGCCGGGCCAGAGCCACGTAATTGCGGATCTTGCGCTTGAGGGCCACGTCCGAAACCAGTCCCTGATTGGTCTCCGGATCGAGCCGCGGCATGTTGCCGGCGTCGGGGTCGCCGTTCGGGTTGCCGTTGATCACGTCGAAAAAGAGCACGAATTCATGGCGGCGGCCGAGGCCGTTCGATTCACTCGTCATTGCTGGCGTTCTCCGCTTCCGTGTCTTCGATTTCCGCCGCCGTCGCGCTGTCGGCGAAGTGGCCCTTGCGCTGGTGGTAATAACCGAGCACGAAGCGTCCCTGCGCCTCGAGCGGAAGCATGCGCGGCAGATAATCGTCGAGATGGCCGGCGATCTCCTCGATCTCGCGCTCCAGCCACGCGCCTTTGCCGGCCTTGCGCAGCTTACCCACGTGTTTTTGCGCGCCGCGCATCAGGATGGGGAAGACGCTCGCCGGCGTGGCCGACGCCGCGCCGAAATAGCGATCGCGAATGGTGGCATTGAGCCTGCCGAGGGCCATGCGCTGGGCCGTTTCATAGGCCGCGAACAGGCGCCCGAGCTGATAGGCCGTGTTCGGACTATCCTTCTGGAGACTCACCGGCGGATCCTCCTTGTCGTGTTGGGAAATGTCGGACGCTTGCCGATTGATCTTCCTCAGCCGGGCATCACGGGCGAGCACGGCCTTGATCACGGCGGCGTGCCAGCCTGTCGAGGCGTCGTCTCCGGCGCGCAGCCGCATGATCGCCGTGGCGAGCAGCGAACGCGGGTAGCGCGAGCCTTCCAGCACCGCGCGCGCCGTCTCGCCGGCGAGCAGAGGCGGGATATTCTCGAATTTGCCCAGCATCGCCGTCGTCTTCACCAGCAGCAAGCCGATGGACGGCGGCCGCTCGCCCCAGGGACGAGGGTGGATTGCAAGATCGCGGTAGTGATCGGCAATGCGTTCGACGAACGCCCCGAAATCGTCGGACAGCCAATAGCGCACCGAAAGACGCGCCGCATTCGGCGCGAGACCCAGAATATGGAAGCGCGTGTCCGGACGGAGACGCGCATCGAGCGCCTCGACCGGTCGGCGGTTCATGATGTGCTCGAGCGTCTCGCGCACCTTCTTCGCTTCGTCGATATCCTCAGGCGGCTCGGCAAGGGCGGCGAAGGCGGCCTCGGCCGCCCGAGCCTGCATCTCGTCGACCGTCTTCGACGTGTCGGCCCAGAACACCACCGTGGCATCGCCGATGCCGCGAGCGAGGCGGTTGCGGCTGGAGCGCTCCAACATCCCGTTCAGGGCGGCGCCATAGCGGAAGGCGGCCTCCTGCGAGGTGGGCGCATTGTCGCCCTGCTCCTTGCCGTAGGAGGCGAAGGCGTCGAGATTGAACGACACCAGCGAGGCCCCCGAGGACTGCGCGCCGCTGACGCCCTTGATGGTGGGATGCAGCCGCTCGACCGTGGATGGCCTGCCGGTCACGAGGCACGGGACCTGCCGGCCCTCGCTCCCCGCCTTGTTCGCGATCAACGCGCGCGCCGCCGGGCGTTGATGAATGAAGCCGTACTCCCCCTCAAAGCGAAAGACGATGTTGCTATCCAGCATGTCGGGCACGAAAGGCGGCGTGTCGAAGCGTTCCGTTGCCCAGCCTTCCAGGAAACGCCGCAGCGCGAGGAGGCCCGGGTCTTCGGTCGATGCGAGCAGATCGAGATGGGCGGCCTTGAAGGCCGCGTGTTCCTGCGCCGTGCGCCTGCCGTCGCCCGCGGTGCGGCCGAGCACATAGGAACTCTTGTCCCAGAGCAGGTTGGGCAGGATTCCGGCCGTGCGCTTCACCGCTGCGGGAACCGACAGCAATTGCGGTACGAGACGCTTTCCGCTCGCGACGCGCAGGTCCAGCACGGCGCATGGTGTTCCGTCTTGCGCGATCTCGATGGCGAAGCTGATCTTCTCGCGCGAGAAGCCGCTCGCCTCCGCCTCTCCCCGCTCGGCCATCCGGTCGTAATAACGATCGAGCGACTGCAGGAGCGTCATGACACGGTGCCTTCGGCGAGGCAGCTTCTTACGTCCAGCACGCCTCCCTCCAGCCGGGCGTGAAAGAAGCGCGAGGTCGCGTCATCTGCGAAGTCGATGTCGTGCAGCATCCAGCCGAGATCGCGGTTGCGCTGATCTTCCGGCAGGTTGCTTTCGGGCAGCGGCGCACCAGCGGCGATCAACGCGAAATCCGCCACGCATTCGCGGGTGCCGAGGCAAGGGCGGTGAAAGCATTGCCCCGCCGCAGCACGACGGTTGAACATGCTCAGATGCTTGGCCTCGCTGTCCTCCGCGCCGGCCCGGGCGGTCAGCTCGAAATGCGCCTCGATCACATAGGCGACATCGTTCAGAAACAGGGTCGCGCGCTGCTGCCGGTTGTCTTCCACCACAAGACCGAGCCCGGCCGTGCTGCCGGCGCGCATCGCCCGCGCGGCGTTGACGGCACTGGCCTTGGCCCCCACCTCGTTCCGCCGGAAGGACTGGAAACGAATTGGTTTCAGCACGTGGATGGCGTCGATCACCCAGCGGATCGCCGGCTTCCAGTGGATCGCCTCGAGAATTCCTCGCGCGGCCGAAGGCGTCATCACGTCATAGGAGACGCGTTCGACTTTCATTTCCGGCCGCGTGAAGCAGGCGCGCTCACCCCAGACGTGCAGTCTCACTCCATAGGACATGCGATTCGCTCCCCATACCACAGCCTATGCGAGAGAAATCGCAGATGACAATCCGAAATACGTGATAAGCGGCGTCTCTCCCTAAAAGACGTTCCGCCCCGCGTCCTGATATGTCATGTGCGCCAGATCGACCCCGGTTGCCGCGCGATAGTGCGACAGGTCGGAAAACCGGAGCATCGCTTCCCCAAGGGCGGGGTGAACCGGCTTCAGCACGCCGCGCGCCAGCCATTCGTCGCGGGCCTGCTTGGGGATCGGCACCACATATTGCTGCAACCGCCGCAGGTCCGCCGCACGCGGACGCTCCTGCGCCGCGATGCGTGTCAGCAGCATCTCGGCGTCGTCGTCGTCCGGGCCGGTGCGCCACGGCACGATGACGGGCTCCATGAGGTCGTCGATCATGCGGAAGGCTTCGGCAATGGACCGGAACGGAAATGACAGATCCGCCGCGGATTCCTCGATCGCCCGAAGAACGCCTGGGTAGCCTCCCACCTGCGCGGTGTCGAAGACCTGGGTGGCGTCGCCCTTGCGCCAGTAGAGTTCGGAGAAATAGTGCCGTATCGCCTCCAGGCCGAGCGGGTCCGCGTGCTTCTCCAGCACCGGCTGCGCCGCCTGCCAGCGCAGCTTGATGTCGTGCTGAAGGTATCCCTCCGCCGGTTCGAAGACCACGACCCGGCCGAGCGCCGGCCGGCCATGTTCGTCCTTCAGCTCGCCCTCGCGATTGGCCCGTCCCGCGGCCTGCGCGATGGCATCCAGGCCGGCCGCCGCGCGCCAGACCTCCGGGAAGCTGATATCCACCCCAGCCTCGATCAGCGAGGTCGCCACCAGACGGACCGGAGCCCCGGCCCGAAGCTTCTCCCGCAGATCGGCGAGCACCGCGCGACGGTGGCGGGCGCACATCTGCGTCGACAGATGCGTGGCACCGGGCAGATGCGCGATCGCATCGAAGAGCGTCCGCGCATGAAGGCGGGTGTTCACGATGCACAGCATTTGCGCCTGCTCGGCAAAGCGCGCGCCGATGGCTTCGTCCGCGACGGGCTCCGTCACCCGCTCGACCGCGACACGCTTCAGCTTCGCATAGAGTCCCGCGGGGTCGGGGGCGAGTTCCCGTTCCGCCGGCAGGTCGAGCCCCCTGGCGTTGCCTCGGGCGTCGCGCAATGCGGCGTCGATCTTGCGGAGCGCCGGTTGGGTCGCGGTGCACAGAACCACGCTGGTGCCGTAGTTCAGCGCCAGTTGCTCGATCGCGGCCAGGCTCGGCATCAGCAGGGGCAGCGGCAAGGTCTGCACCTCGTCGAGCACGATCACGCTGCCGGCCATGTTGTGCAGCTTGCGGCAGCGCGAGGTGCGACTGGCGAACAGGCTTTCGAAGAACTGCACCGCGGTGGTGACGACGACGGAGACATCCCAGTTCTCGGCGGCGCGCTGGAGTTTGGCGAGAACCTCCGGGGCCTCGTCATCGGGCCTGCGCGCGCCGCGCGCCTTTTCCCAGTCGAAGCTGGCGTGATGTTCCAGCACATCCTCGCTGGAATTCAGGGCCGTCCGGAACACCTCCGCCGTCTGTTCGACGATGGAGGTGTAGGGAATGACGTAGATGATCCGCTTGAGGTCGTAGCGTGCCGCGTGCTCGAGCGCGAAAGACAGCGACGCAAGGGTCTTGCCGCCGCCCGTCGGCACCGTGAGACTGAAAAGTCCCGGTGAAAGAGCCGCCTTTCGCAGCACATGATCGAGGATATCGGCGCGCAGCGAGTTGAGCGGCGTTCCTTCGGCGCCGGCGCGCTTCGCGGCCATGAAAGTGCGAAGGCGGTCACGCAGGGTGGAGAGTTCCGCATGGCCTCCGCGCTCCACCGGCGCGCCGGTCGCTTGCGCATAGAAGCCCTCGGTCGCGATGAAGTCCGCATCGACGAGGCAGGAAAACAGCATCCGGATGAGGAAGCTCGTCGCGAAGCCCCTCGGTCCTCCGGTCGGCATAGGCCGGTTCGGCACCAGCTTTGCCAGTTCCGCCAGGGGGCCGGCGTGATCCCGCCAACCGGCCGGAATGCACCGCCTGGCCGCCTCCATGCGACGCGTCAGGTCTTCTCCATCCGCCAGGCCGGCGTGGTGGGCTGAAATGATGGCCGCCAGAATCTTGCCGAGATGAGGCCCGTAACGGTCGAGCGCTATACGCGCGCCCGCCGAGGAATGATCGCCGCCGGAAGGCCTTTGACCGGCGATATAGGCCTGAAAGTCCGGCGATAGCTTGCCGATGTCGTGGAGCCGGCCGGCGACACGCAAAACCTCGGCCCAACCCAGATGTTCACCGAATTCCGCTGCGCGCGCCGCGACAGCTTCGCCGTGGTCTCCCAGTTTTTCCCACCGGTCGAGCGGCGCATTGGCAAGGGAGTGGGCGTAGGCGGAGACCATCGATGCTCACACAGGCGGCTGATCGGCCGGGATCCGGCACTGCTCAAGTCAATCTGTCATGGCGGGAAGATTGACGCGAGCGTGAGACGAACTGCAACCTATGAAGGATGCTGCCCCCGCGTTCCGCATCGTCAGCGCGCCGAACCGGCGCGGATCGACGCCGGCATGAACGCGCAATCCGCCTGTCGCGGTGAGCCATGGCGGTAACGCGCCTCGTGTCGGGGACGTGGCTCAGGATATAATCCTCTCGCGCGCTCGACATCGCGGCGTCGTGGCGAGCGCGCACGGGGGGATTATAGTCAAGATGATTTCCGTGCATTGGGACCAGAGCCATACACAACGTGTAAAGGCCATCGTATTTGTTGCATCCCTGATCACGATTGCCCTTGGGGCAAGCTGGTGCATTGCGTTCCTTGTCGCTGGCCGCGCCTTTCTGGCGCTCCTTCATGTGTTCATGATGCTCGCCGGTGGCGGGATATTATGGATAATTCTGAAGAAGAACCTGTACACGGCCGCCATTATGGAGGCCCATTTTCTACCTCTTATGGTGGTCATATTCTGTCTGTTCGATAAGGTGCCGCCGGATCTGCCGAGGGCAACGCACCTGCATTTCCTTCCGATCGCCATCGGATGTTATTTCGTATTCCGGCAGAACGGGCTCTATCTGAAGTTCATCATACCACTTCTCTGCCTGATCGCATTCGCGTTGTTCGAGAATATCGATCTCGTCGTCCAGGATGCCGCGCTTGTCATTCCAGAAAATATGGCGCGAATAGCCGTTCTGACGAACACGCTGACGTCGATATCCAGTCTGGCTCTGACCGTTATTATCATGAATGCCGATCTGACCGTTCGGCGGATGATGGAAGTGGAACTCCGGAAAGCCATCGCGCACGGAGACTTCCGGCTTCACTACCAGCCCCAGGTGGATGAGTTCGGGGCGGTTGTCGGCGCTGAAGCCCTGATTCGCTGGCCGCATGCCAGGATGGGAAATATTCCGCCCGCCCAGTTCATTCCGCTTGCGGAAGAAACCGGCCTGATCGTTCCAATCGGAAACTGGGTGTTGCGGGCGGCGTGCGCCCAGCTCGCGCTTTGGCAGGCCCAGCCGGAGACCGCGCACCTGACCCTGTCGATCAATGTCAGCGCATCCCAGTTCCGGCAGCCGGACTTCGTGCATACCGTCTCCGAAATCGTGACGTTGAGCGGCGCCGATCCACGTCAGATCAAGCTGGAACTGACGGAAAGCATGTTCGTCGACAATATAGCGGCGACGGCCGAGAAGATGAGCGCTCTCACCAAGATCGGCATCATATGGTCTCTGGACGATTTCGGAACCGGTTATTCGTCGCTGAACGTCCTGCACCGCGCCCCGCTCGGGCAGGTCAAGATCGATAAGTCATTTGTGCACGACATGTCGTCGAACAGGACGAATATCGTCGTGATCGAAGCCATCATGGATATGGCGCGGAAGCTTGGCTTCAAGGTCGTTGCGGAAGGCGTCGAGACGAAGGGACAGATGGATCTTCTTCGCGAGGTGGGATGCCACCTGTTCCAGGGTTATTTCTTCAGCCCGCCGCTGGAAATCGGGGCATTCGAAACCTATCGCCGCAGCGCCCGGCCATCGGTGCAGCCGGCGCAGGCCTAATCCGCGCGCGACCACGTCACCGACTTGCACAGCAGCCCCGCGAGGATGCAGCCGCGGGTGACAAGACGGTCCTCCTCGACGCTCATGGTCATCGCGTAGGTGCGGTTGCGCTTCGGGTCGTAGGCGGTGCCGGCCAGGGTGTCCTCGTCCTTCGGCTTGAGCGTCATCACGAGGCGGTCGCCGACCTCCTCGCCGCCCGAGGTGTCGCCGATCCAGAGATTGACCGCGCAAATCTTGTCCCCGCACGCGGCGATGCGCACCTCGGCGTTGCCATCCCCACGCTTCCAGATTCCGGCCGGGTCCGGCTCGCTGGCGGCGGCAGCAAGGGCCGCGGTGAGGGGTGCGAGACCCAAGGAAAGGGCGAAGGAAAGCACGAGGGCGAGCACGGGAGCAGACACGGCGGCAGCTACGGGGGGAAGAGATCGTTTCATGACAACCGTCCCAGTGAGATCGCAGCGGGATGGTTGTCTTACGGTTCTTCCGGCCGTTTGGATCTCAGCCGCCGCCAGACCGTCAGTTCATCGCGGCGCCGGCGCGATAGCGGCTGTAGAGACCCCAGAAGCGCCCGAGAAAGACGCCGATCACGACGCCGGTCACGCCGGCATCGAACGCGACGAAGGCCATCGTCTCTCGCGCGGCAGGATCGACCGCGATCCAGTATCCGAGGGTGTATTTGCTCGCGAAGATCGCCAGCACGAGGATCAGCGTCACCGGGCTGCCGGAAACCTCGACCTTGCCGCCCCCCATCGGCTGCACCTCGCCGAGGCGCGAGATCCCCCACCCGGCGAGGCCACCGACGATCAGCGCCACCGCCAGGATGCCGAGCGCGACCGGGTTCAGCCCGGACATCTGGAACAGGCTCGCAAGGCCCCAGACGGCGAAGATCACCGGCGCGACGGCAAGCTTGCGGAACTCGACGACCCGCGTCCGCAGCGCCTTGATGCCGATCCAGGCGACATAGGCAAGGATCAGGAACACCCACCACGGCGTATGCTCCAGCGTCTGCCTCAGCGCTTCCATGCCCTACCCCCTCTCTTGCCGCCACCAGGCCGGCGGACAGCCCCGCTCCTTTCTGAAGCACCGCGACGGAAGGCTCAAGGGCGCCACGGCACAGACGCCCTCATGCAACGGCAGGGCATTGACATGTGACCATTTCGTCACCTATTCTGCCGCCATGGATGAGGTGTTCGACGCCCTTGCTCACCCGGACCGACGTGCCTTGCTCGACAGCCTGTTCGAGCGCGACGGCCAGACCCTGACCGAACTGCAACGCCGGTTTCCCGTGACGCGCTTCGCGGTGATGAAGCACCTGAAGATCCTCGAAGCCGCCCATCTCGTCACAAGCCGAAAGATCGGGCGGGAGAAGCGCCATTATCTCAATCCGGTTCCGATCCGGCAGGTCAGCGACCGCTGGATCTCCCGTTACGCCGCTCCCTTCGTCACAGCCATGGTCGACCTCAAGCAACAGGTGGAAGGAATCGCCATGATCGGCCCGAAGCATGTCTACGAGATCTATGTGCGTGCATCGGCGGAAGCCGTCTGGGCCATCCTGACGGATGACGAAAAGACCCCGCTCTACCAGCACTTCAACATGACATCCCGCACCGACTGGCGCGTCGGTGGGGCGATCGTGTTCATGATGGGAGATCGCACCGTCATCGCCGGGGAAATCCTCGAGCTCACCCCGCCGTCGCGGCTGGTGCTCACCTTCCATGCCCGCTGGTCGCCTGAGGTCGCCGCGGACGCGCCGTCGCGCGTCACCTGGGATATCCGCCAGTTGCCCGGCAATGCCTGCAAGCTCGTCCTCACGCACGACGATTTCGGCGGCGATACCGCGACGAGCCGGCAGGTCGGCGCAGGCTGGCCGGAGACGCTGTCGCGTCTGAAGACTCTCGTCGAAACCGGGCAACCGTTCGAACTCGAGCCCGACTATTCGCCGGCCCAAAGCTGAGGATTGACGAGGGCTGAGGACTGACGAGGGCCGCGGATCGACGAGGGCTCAGCGTCAAGGAAGGCTGACGGCTGCCCAACACGGACGCGGAAGGGACGAGCCCGCCGCGGCTCGGCATCGCGGGAAGGCGAGGGAAGGGGGGCGACACACGCCGAGGCCGCCCCCGCCTTCACGGCGCCGTTGCGGGCCGATCGACGGGCGATCGGCCGGTGCCGGCTTGCCCGGCGTCAGCTTGCCTTGGCGTCAGCTTGCCTTGGCGGGCGCGAGCACCGCCTTCCGGCGGGAGAGATAGAAGGCATATTTCTGCGGCAGCACCGAGGACGGGTTCTCAAGCCCGAGTTCGAGCGCCGCCCGGTAGGCGAAGTCGCCGTCCGCCAGCAGTTCGCGACCGATGGCGACAAGGTCGGCGTGGCCATCCGCAAGCACCGCCTCGGCCTGTCCCGGCTCGACGATCAATCCGACGGCCATGGTCGCGACGCCCGCGCCGTGGCGGATCGCGTCGGCATAAGGCACCTGGAAGCCGGGCGCCGGCCGTGTGGCGGCCCGAGCGACCGGCCCGAGGATGCCGCCGGACGAGGCGTCGACCACGTCGACACCGCGCGCGGCGAGCGCACGGGCGAGGGCGACCGTGTCCTCGATCGTCACGCCGCCCTCGACCCCGTCGACTGCCGAGACCCGGTAGAACAGCGGCTTGTCGGCCGGCAGCGCCGCGCGCACGGCCTCGGTCACCTCCAGCGCGAACCGCATCCGGTTCTCCAGGCTGCCGCCGTAGCCGTCGGTGCGCTTGTTCGAGATCGGTGAGAAGAAGGTGTTGATCAGATAGCCGTGGGCCCCGTGAATCTCCACGAAGTCGAGCCCTGCGGCCATCGCCCGGCGGGTGGCGTCGGCGAACGCCTGGACGATGCCGGCGATCTCCGCCTCGTCGAGCGCATGGGGGGTCGGCCAGGCGGCATCGTGGGCGAGCGCGCTCGGCGCCACCGTCTGCCATGCCGGCTCCGGCGAATCCGGGCCGAGCGGCGCCGCGCCGTCGAACGGCCGCGCCGCGCTCGCCTTGCGGCCGGCGTGGGAAAGCTGGATGCCGACCGGAATGGCTTCGCTGTGATAGAGCGCCGCGATGCGGGCCAGCCCCGGCACCTGCTCGTCGCTCCACAGCCCCAGGCAGCCGGGGGTGATCCGGCCCTCCGGCAGAACGCCGGTTGCCTCGATGATCGCCCCGCCGACGCCTCCGAGCGCGAAGCGGGCGTGATGGGCGAGATGCCAGTCCGTGACGTGGCCATCCACGGCGCTGTACTGGCACATCGGCGACAGCACGATGCGGTTCTTGAAGCGGACGCTCCGGGTCTGGAACGGCGTGAAGAGGTGCGGCGCGGTCATCGCGTTCGGTCCGTGCTGTCATCCGGCGGAAAGCGAGGCCCGCCGCGAGGGTGTCGTCAAAAAAAAGAAGCCGGACGGATGACGGGGGGGGTGTCATCCGTCCGGCCTCGTCGGACCGCGAGGTCATGGGAGGAAACGCGAAGCGCGGCCCGACGTCCCGATGGACAATTTTCACGTAGGAACGCGGTTGGGCCGGCGCAAGCCGCGGAGGGCATGGGCCCGTGCGAAACGGAAATGCACGCGCCCTGCCGCGGCACTTCCCGCCGCCTCCCGCCTCGGGTCGTCTTCAGCCCCAGGCAGCCTCGGTGATGCAGCCTCCCTCAGGCAGTCTCCTCAGGCGGCCTTGGCCTCGAGGCGGTCCATCAGCGCATCGAGTTCGCCCATGATGGCGACGAGCTTCTCCCGCCGGGCGATACCTTCCGCGCCGAGTTCGGCGAAGGTGGTGAGCGGCGCGCGCACGTCGCCGACGGGATAGCCGGCGGCCGCCGCCAGCGCCTTGGAATAGCACTGGTGGCCGTAGGTCGGATGCCCCTCGGCGATGATGTGGTCCATCCGGTTGATCAGCGCCTGAATGGCGCGGGCATCGTCGAGCCGGCCGGCGACGAGATAGTCCCAGATGCGCGAGGACGCGCGGGGAATGTAGTTGCCGTAGGGATTGACGTAGCCGACGGCGCCGAGGCGGAAGCTCTCGACGATGCGCTCCCCGGCGAACACGTTCATCACGCCTTCGGTCAGTTCCACGATGTCGTAGACCCGGCCGACGTCCATGCTCGCTTCCTTGATGTAGCGGACGTTCTCCAGATCCTTCGTCATGCGCGCGACGAGCTTGGCCGGCATGTCGACATTGGTCGTGACCGGGTTGTTGTAGAGCATGATCGGAATCTGCACCGCTTCCGAGATCGCCTTGTAATAGTTGAAGATCTCGTCATGGGTGGGGGTGTAGTAATAGGGCGGGGCGATCATCAGGCCATCGGCGCCGAGTTCCTCCGCCTCCTTGCTGTAGCGCACGGCGTTCGGGGTGTGGGCGTTCATGGTGCCGACCATCACCTGCAGCCGGCCGGCGGCGTGCTTCACCGTCGCCTCGACATAGCGGCGGCGTTCCTCGTCCGTGATGGTCAGGAACTCGCCGGTGGTGCCGAGAATGATGACACCGGGCACGCCGCTCGCGATCTGCCAGTCGAGGAAGCGCTTCAGGGCTGCCTCGTCGATGGTCCGGCCGTCCGGGGTGAACGGAGTGATGGTGACGGTGTGACTGCCGCGAAACTGCTGGACCATGCTCTATTTCCAGATTCTGAATGGTGCGATAAGTGAACGGACGTGCGAATTTTTCTTGGGCACCCCGCCTAGGCCATCGGCGCGCCGGGCATGTTTGCGCTTCGTTTTTGGGGAGGAACCGAGCACCCTCGCAAAAAGAAACGTTCACATTGCGAACATTTGTTACTATAGCGAACGAGCGAATGTAAGCCAAGCTGGTTTATGGCCGGGGTCGCTTCCGGCGTCCGCGTGAGGGAAAAATGTCCGATGTGATCGTGATCGGCGGCGGGCTCGCCGGCTGCGCCACGGCCTACTATCTCGCCGCCGACGGGGTCGACGTGACCCTGCTGGAGCGGACCGATCTCAACACGCTGGCGTCCGGATCGAACGCCGGCAGCCTGCATGCGCAGATCCCGCACGATCCTTTCGTGACCAACGGCGAGGCGTGGGCGGAGGTGTTCTCGCCCACCATCGGCCTGCTCGCCCGCTCGATCGAGATGTGGCGCGGCCTGCCGGCCCTTCTCGGCGTCGATCTGGAGATCGGTTTGAAG
>JAEZMP010000236.1 GCA_023442215.1 Pseudomonadota bacterium | reverse complement strand
CACGACGGCGGCGAAGAACAACACAACCGTCACCCTGCCCATCCGCCCCGTCCCCGCATCCGTCCCCAAATCTCCCGACCGGCAACACCCGCGCCGGGGTGCGCGTTCCGACCGGACGCGCTCCAGTTGACAGGAGTGCGTGGGATCAGTCGCTTATTGAACTAAGGAAGGGCAAATACACCGCTGAGAAAAATAAGAACAGCCACTTGTCACCCGACTAGGTCAGCCCCATTTGGGCTAAGCCTCCGGAATTGGCCGGACGGTCTGGTCGTTTCGGAGATCAATAGGGAAGATCGCCGCAAAGATGACGATTAACATCGTCGTTCCGACGGCATCGGACCAGCAGATCGTGAGCATCGCTCGCACTCCTACGGCTACAGTATATCGCCTTGCGTTTTACAAACCCGCGTTAGGGGATGCTCACGTCAGCACATTGGGCGGAACCAGCGTTTTGAGGCGTGCGATTGGGGGGCGTTCGGCGCATGCCGAGGTTCAGGGTTGGAGCTAGCCCCCCAATCTCTGCAATTGGGGTTCTATGAAGCACAAATGGTTTCGCCCAAGGGGTTACAAGCATTTTGATTGGCCAGTTGGAGAGGCATTTGCAGAAAATGCTTGCGATCCGAATTTCGTCGGGAGACATGCTTGGTCACCACTGATTCACTATGTAAAGCGTACAAGGCGATATGAACCAGTTTCCAGTAGAACGAAACGTAAAGATCGATCTATCATGTTCGCATCTCATAGAGATGCGTGTATATTGTCAAAATACGCATATGATATTGTCGGTAGACTAGATTCTTTCTATAAGAACAATAAGCTTCAGCGCAACGTCATTGCATATCGAAGACTGGGACGAGCCAACTACCATTTCTCAGCGGATGCCTATCGCTTCGCCAAAGAGCGCGGAGAATGCGTTGTCCTGTGCTTCGATATAACGGGTTTCTTCGACAATCTTGATCATGCAATCTTGAAGGATCGATTGAAGTGGCTCCTTGGGGTTTCGGAGTTGCCGAGGGATTGGTTCGCTGTTTTTCGACATGTAACGAAATTTCGTTATGTCGAACGCGCGGCTCTCGAGAAGAGCGACGAGTTCAAGTCCAGACTGAAGACGCGTACAAGAGAGCCGATTGCAACAATAATCGAAGTCAAGGCCGCATCAATTCCAATTATAGAAAACCAGAATAATTTTGGAATTCCTCAGGGTACGCCAATCAGCGCCGTCTTCTCAAATCTATACATGATTGAATTAGATCGATTAATGGTAGATGTATGCGGTGCTGTTGGTGCGCTTTATCAGCGCTACTCGGACGATATATTGATTGTCTGTGATCTGAAAAACGAAGAATTAATTAGGGAAACTCTATTGAAATCCATTTCCTCTCACAAACTTGAAATAAAAATTGAAAAAACAGAGCGAGCGTTGTTTGGGCAGTCGTACCAGGATATTTTTCAGTATCTTGGATTCAACGTTTCGCAAGGCTCTGCTGTGATCCGTCCCTCATCCCTTGCACGACAATGGCGAAAAGCAAAGCATGCAATAAAGACAACAAAGGCAAAGGGAATGCATGCGATTCAGACGGGGAAGGCAACGTCCATTTCTACGAAACATCTTCGGCGGAGATTCTGGCCGACTGGCGCGCGTAATTTCTCGAAGTATGCACGGCGGGCAGCGGGCGAGTTTCGATCGAAAGCTATTGTTCGTCAGGCGCTGCGCCTTGAACGAATGGTCGATCGGGCCATTCGTGATATGAACGCCGGATCGATCGACTCCGCGCCTTGACTTCACCGAAACAGCTGATTCTTGAGTTGGTCTCATGGAAGTCAGATCAGCGTCGAATCTGTAAAAGATGCTGAAATCCGGTCTCGCCGGATGTTTCACTGCCTCCAAAACAAAAATAGCCGCCTTTTGGGCGACCGTTTTTGTCTTCCTTGATTTAAACTAGAAACTGGAGCGGGCGATGGGATTCGAACCCACGACCCCAACCTTGGCAAGGTTGTGCTCTACCCCTGAGCTACGCCCGCACTCCGTTTCGCGCCGGCGACTGCGTCGGCCCGGCGGAGGTGTCTATGCACCAAACCATTTGGGAATGCAACGGGGTCGAGCACCCAAAAATTTCGCCGGGTGAGTCTTCCACAGGCTGGCGCGGGCGTGCGGAGGGCCGGTTGCGGCGCGGGGAGGGAGGGGCTTGCGGCGGGATCCCCGGCGGGGCTTCGCAGACGGACTCCAGGCGAATGGCTCCGGTGAAGGGTTCCGGGCGGCGGGGCTGGACAAGGCGGGGGGCGCGGCGGAATCCTCGGCCTCCAGACCATCGAAGGCGATTCGGCCGTGCCGTCGCGGACGGTTGCGGCATCGCCGTGCCGGGAGGCTCGTGACATGACCGGATCGCCTGCGGACGAATGCCTCACGCCTCCCGCCGGGGCGCCTGCGCCGGCGCACCGCTTCCCCGGCGGCGATGCCGGGCTGCGGGCGCGGGTCGACGCGGTCGTCGACCGCGCGATCGACGACCGCCGCATCGTCGGCACGGTGGTGCTCGTCGCCCACCACGGGCGCCTCGTCCACGCCCGCGCCGCCGGCTTCGCCGACCGCGAGGCCGGCCGGGCGATGACGGCGGACACGCTGTTTCGCCTCGCCTCCGTCACCAAGCCGTTCGTCACCGCCGCCACGCTGGCGCTGGCGGAGCGCGGCGTGCTCGGGCTCGACGATCCGGTGACGCGGTTCCTGCCGGATTTCCGGCCCCGGCTTGCCGATGGCCGCGCGCCCGTCATCACCCTTCGCCACTTGCTGACCCACACGGCGGGCCTGTCCTACGGCTTCATCGAGGGGGCGGACAGCCCCTACCGCGCCGCCGGCGTCTGCGACGGCATGGACCAGCCGGGCCTCTCGATGGCGGAGAACCTCGCCCGCATCGCCTCGGTGCCGCTCTTGTTCGAGCCTGGCTCGGCCTGGCTCTATTCGGTCGCGACCGACGTGCTGGGCGCCGCCCTGGAGGCCGCGACCGGCGAGGGGCTCGGCGCGCTGGTCGACCGCCTCGTCGCCGCCCCGCTCGCGATTGCCGACACCGGATTCACCGTGCGCGATCCCGGCCGCCTTTCGGTCGCCTATGCCGACGACCCGGCCGGCGGGGCGCCGGTGCCGATGGGCGAGCCCCATGCCGTGCAGGGCGCGGCAGGCACCATCCTCTATGCGCCGTCGCGGGCGTTCGAGCCCACCTCGTTCGCCTCCGGCGGCGCCGGCATGATAGGCACGGCCGGGGATATCCTCGCCTTCCTGGAGGCGATCCGGACCGGGGGCGGTGCCATCCTCACGCCGGCCTCGGCGGCGCTGTTCGGCACGCCCGCCATCGGCCGCGACGAGATCGACCCGGAGAAGCCGGGCTGGACCTTCGGCGTCGGCGCGGCGGTGCTGATCGACCCCGCGCCCACCGCGACGCCCCAGCCCGCCGGCACGTTCGCCTGGGGCGGGGCCTATGGCCATTCGTGGTTTGTCGATCCGGTCAACGGCCTCACGGTGGTCGCGCTCACCAACACCGCCATCGCCGGCATGGCGGGCCCCTTCCCCGACGGCATCCGGGACGCGGTCTACGGCTGACGCGAGGCCGGCGGCCGTCTGGTTCGCCCCGGGCGCGCAAGAGCGGGCAAGGAGCGCCCATCGGGTGTTCCGGGGCGCGCATGAGGCGCGCATGAGGCGGGCGCGGGGCGCGCGTCAGGATTCGATGCGGGCGATCAGCGCGCGGCCGATCGGCTTCGGCGGCTCGCTGCGCAGCACCACGGCTGTGGTGACTGTCCCGAACCGCGCGATCGCATCGACGATCGTCTCCAGCTCTGCCGGCGAGGGGACTGCGACCTTGAGGAGGAAGCAGTCCTCGCCGGTGAGACGGTGCACCTCCAGCACATGGGGCATCGCGGAGAAGCTCGCGAGGCAGGCGCGGATGTGCTCGTGGCTGGTCCTGAGGCGGATCATCGCCATCATGCCGAGCCCGAGCGCCGCCATGTCGATGCGGGCACCGTAGCCGGCGATGATGCCGCGGTCCTCCAGCCGCTTGACCCGCTCCGAGACCGCGGGCTGCGACAGGCCGAGGCGCCGCGCGAGTTCCGAGAAGGCGAGCCGGCCATCGTCCTGCAGCGCCTCGACGATCGAGATGTCGATGGCGTCGAGATCGGGGCCGCGGGTGGCCGCGCGCCGCCGGGCCGGCATGGGCCGGAAGGCCGATGGTTCGCTCATCGGGAACACCGTTCGCTTTGAAATCATCGGAAATCAGAGGCTCTTCGCTTATGGCTTGCCATGGAAGAACCGGACCGGCAACGGGATAATGGCGCCATCGGCCTTGAATATGCCTGTCGCCTGGCCGCCCGACCGCGATGGCGCCCGGCGCTGGTCAGGCCCGTTGGATCGCAGGGAGGATGGACGGATGGACGAGAGCGGAGGCAGCAGGGCACGGTCGGCGCAGGTGATCGT
>JAEZMP010000186.1 GCA_023442215.1 Pseudomonadota bacterium | reverse complement strand
GGCGTGCACCGGCGCCTCGGCGGTACCGGTCGCGGGCGCGGTGGGCGCGCTCTCGACCACTGCCTCGGCGGGAATGGCCTCTACGACGGCAGCGGTGGAGGCCGCCTCGACGGCCTGCGGCGCGGCTTCCGGTGCCGCGGCCGGCGCGGGCTTCACGGCGGGCGCTTCGCGGCGGGGGCGACGGTCGAACGTCCAGATGAAGTCGGAAATCCGCGGCGCGATCTCCGCCCGGAACCGCGAGCCGTTGAACACGCCGTAATGGCCGACGCCCGCCTGCGTGTAGTGGATGCGGCGGTCGTCCGGAATGCCGGTACAGAGATCGTGTGCCGCCCGGGTCTGCCCGGGGCCGGAGATGTCGTCGTACTCGCCCTCGATGGTCAGCATCGCGGTGCGCTTGATCCTCGCCGGATCGACCCGCCGCTCGCGGTGCATCATCTTGCCCGTCGGCAGGTCGTGGCCGATGAACACGGTCTGCACGGTCTGGAGATAGAACTCCGCGGTGAGGTCCATCACCGCCAGATATTCGTCGTAGAATTCGGTGTGCTTGCGGGCGGAATCGCCGTCGCCCTTGATCAGGTGGCGGTAGAACGCGCTCTGGGCGTCGACATGGCGGTCGAGATTCATGCTCATGAACCCCGAGAGCTGCAGGAAACCCGGATAGACCTGACGCATGAAACCGGGATGCGGGAACGGCACCGAGAGGATGACGTTGCGGCGGAACCAGTCGATGCCGCGCTCCTTGGCGAGGCGGTTGACCTCGGTCTCGCCGACGCGGGTGTCGATCGGCCCGCCCATCAGCGTCATGGTCGCCGGCGCGGCGGGATCCTTGTCTTCCTCCATCAGCGCGGTGGCGGCGAGCACGGGAACCGCCGGCTGGCAAACCGCCATGACGTGGGTGTTCGGCCCGAGGAAGCGCAGCATCGCGATGACGTAGTCGATATAGCCGTCGAGGTCGAAGCGGCCCTCGGCGAGCGGCACCATGCGCGCATCGGTCCAGTCGGTGATGTAGACGTCCTGCCGGGGCAGCATCGCCTCCACGGTGCCGCGCAGCAGCGTCGCGTAGTGCCCGGACATCGGCGCCACGATCAGAAGCTTGGGGTCCTTCCGGCTTTCCTCCGCCGTGCCCCGGCGGAAGTGCAGCAGCTTGCAGAACGGCCGCTCCCACACGACTTCCTCGGTCACCGGCGTGCGCACGCCGCGCACCTCGGTCGAGGCAATTCCGAACGCCGGCTTTCCGTAGACCCGGGTCGACCGCTCGAACACCTCGAGCGCCGCGACCATGCTGCGCCCGAGCGCGGTGTGCGAGAGCGGGTTGATCGGATTGCGGAAATAGAGCTTCGCCACGTCCGCGGCGGCCCGCAGGGGGCTGAGTGCCGCATGGTTCAATTCGAACAGCTGATAGTTCACCGCTTCCCGTCCCAGTTCGCTGGCCGGCCGGTCGCGGAGCCGCGACGTCGTGCCGTTCGTCGTCCCTGCACGCCAGACCCGGCCTTCCGCCGGATCCCGAAACGCCCCGGCCGCGACCGGTCCGGGAACATCTGAACCCTGGAGCAGCGTGACCGTGCCGCAGTCCGGCACCGCCGCCGCCCTTGTCCGCGCGGGTGATTCCACCCTCAGGCGGGTGATTCCACCCTCAGGAAGGAAGCCTCGGCCTCATGTTGCCCCGATTGTCGGCCGCCGTCACGTCCTGCCTGAATAGGAGGCAAACGCTGCCACTTTGCTTCGCGCTCCCGGGCGGGAGAAGAAACGTCGCGACCAGCCTTGCCATTGTGCGCTGCACAATCATAGGGCTTTTTCCCGCATTTCCGCAAGAAGCCGGACGCGAACAATGCGGCGGCGCCGGAATTAACAGCGGCTGGGCGGGAGATTTCGGGGTGCGGTTGCGTTGACTGGCGCCTCCGACCTGATATTGCAGGGGCGTTTCCGGCAACCCGGCCCGCTGCCTACGCTTTGAGCCGTTCGTGTTCAAACGGTCGCCGTGGGGGTGGGGAAGCCGGACGGGGTGGTCTCCGTCTTCGACCGCTCGAACGCTGCCATCCGGAACCCTCGCGTTCGCGGAGGGCGGCCTTGGGCGGCCCCGTCAGGCGGTCTGGTCTCGAAGGCGCATGATCGACAGCGAAAAGCACTCCCTCATGGCCGCCGCCGCCCGCGTTCTGGCGATCGATGCGGTGGAGGCGGCCGGCTGCGGCCATCCCGGATTGCCGATGGGGGCGGCGGATGTCGCCTCGGTGCTGTTCTCTCACGTGCTGGCATTCGACCCGACCGCGCCGCGCTGGCCCGACCGCGACCGGTTCGTGCTGTCGGCCGGCCATGGCTCGGCGCTGCTCTATGCTCTGCTCCACCTCGTCGGCTACGAGGATTTTCCGCTCGACGCGCTGAAGACCTTCCGCCAGCTCGGCTCTCCGGCGGCCGGCCATCCCGAGTTCGGCCACGGCGCCGGCATCGAGGCCACCACCGGTCCTCTCGGCCAGGGCGTCGCGATGGCGGTCGGCATGGCGCTCGCCGAGCGCATGATGAACGCCCGGTTCGGCGACGATCTCGTCGACCATCGCACCTATGTGCTCGCCTCCGACGGCGACCTCATGGAAGGCGTCGCCCAGGAGGCGATCGCGCTCGCCGGCCATCTCCGGCTGTCGCGGCTCACGCTGCTGTGGGACGACAACGGCGTCTCCATCGACGGCCCGGCCTCGCTCGCGGTCTCCGGCGACATGCTCGCCCGCTTCGAAAGCGCCGGCTGGAGCGCGTGCCGCATCGACGGCCACGATCCGGAGGCGATCTTCGCCGCGCTGGAGCGGGCGCGGACGAGCGACCGGCCGTGCCTGATCGCCTGCCGCACCACCATCGGGTTCGGCGCGCCGACGAAGTCCGGCTCAGCCGCGGCCCATGGCGCCCCGCTCGGGCCGAAGGAGGCGCTGGGCGCCCGCCACGCCTATGGCTGGGAGAACGAGACCCCGTTCGACATCCCCGCCGAGATCCGCGACCTCTGGCGCGTCGCCGGCCTGCGTTCGGTCCACGCCCGCAAGGAGTGGGAGAAGCGCTACCGCGCACTCTCCGCCGAGGAGCGCGGCGAGTTCGACCGGCGGATGCGCGGACATCTCCCGCCCGGCTTCGACGAGGCGCTCGCGGGCTTCCGCAAGCGCCTCGCCGCCGACCGGCCGGCACTCGCCACCCGCAAGGCCTCCGAGGCGACGCTCGAGGTGATCAACGCCTTCGCGCCGGAAACCGTGGGCGGCTCGGCGGACCTCACCGGCTCCAACAACACCCTGACGCGCAACATGGCGGTGATCGCGCCCGGTCAATTCGGCGGGCGCTACGTCCATTGGGGCGTGCGCGAACACGCCATGGCCGCGGCGATGAACGGCATGGTGCTTCATGGCGGCGTCATTCCCTATTCGGGAACGTTTCTGGCGTTCTCCGACTATTGCAAGCCGGCGCTGCGGCTCGCCGCGCTGATGCGCCTGCGCGTCGTCCACGTCATGACCCACGATTCCATCGGCCTCGGCGAGGACGGGCCTACCCATCAGCCGGTCGAGCAGCTCGCCGGCCTCAGGGCGATCCCGAACATGCTGGTGCTGCGCCCGGCCGATGCGGTGGAAACCGCCGAGTGCTGGCAGATCGCGCTGGAGAACCGCACGGGGCCGAGCGTGCTCGCCCTGTCGCGGCAGGCGCTGCCGGCCTTGCGCACGATGCACGAACCGGCCAACCTGTCGGCCCGCGGCGCCTACGAGTTGCGTCCGGCCTCGGGCGAGGCGCTGGTGTCGCTGTTCGCCACCGGCTCGGAGGTTGCGGTCGCGGTCGCGGCGAAGGACCTGCTCGACGCGGAGGGCATTCCGGCCCGCGTCGTCTCGGTGCCGTCCTTCGAGCTGTTCGAGCGGCAGTCGGCGGAGCGGCGGCGCGAGGTGGTCGGCGACGCGCCGGTAAAGGTCGGGATCGAGGCGGCGGTCCGCCTCGGCTGGGACCGGCTGATCGGTGACGACGGCCTGTTCGTCGGCATGACCGGCTTCGGTGCCAGCGCGCCGGCCGGGTTGCTCTACCGCCATTTCGGCATCACGGCCGCCGCCGTGGCCGATGCGGCGAGGAAGCGCCTCGACGAACGCGTCGGTTGAGGCCAAAGGATGCGCGCGCGGCCTCGCGCGCGGCGGAGTTTTGGGGGCGCCCGCGTCCGGCGGGCGGATGAGGTTCAAGGCGACGGTCCGCGCCGCGGATCGCCGGAGACCGGATGGAACCGCCGCGGGATGCGATCCGGTGGCGAAGCGAGACCAAAGGACGGAGAGACGCCATGGCTGTAAAAGTTGCGATCAACGGTTTCGGGCGCATCGGGCGCAACGTACTGCGCGCGATCGTCGAGTCGGGCCGGACCGACATCGAGGTGGTCGCCATCAACGACCTCGGCCCGGTCGAGACGAACGCCCACCTGCTGCGCTTCGATTCCGTGCACGGCCGCTTCCCCCACACGGTGACCGTTTCCGGCGACACCATCGATGCCGGCCGCGGCCCCATCAAGGTGACGGCCGTGCGCAACCCGGCCGAACTGCCGCACCGTGAGCTCGGCGTCGACATCGCGCTCGAGTGCACCGGCATCTTCACCGCCCGCGACAAGGCGGCGGCGCACCTCGAGGCCGGCGCCAAGCGCGTGATCGTCTCCGCCCCGGCCGACGGCGCCGATCTGACCGTCGTCTACGGCGTGAACCACGACAAGCTGACGAAGGACCACCTCGTCATCTCCAACGCCTCGTGCACCACCAACTGCCTGGCGCCGGTCGCCAAGGTGCTGAACGACGCCGTCGGCATCGAGCACGGCTTCATGACGACGATCCACTCCTACACCAACGACCAGCCGTCGCTGGACCAGATGCACAAGGACCTCTACCGCGCCCGCGCGGCGGCCCTGTCGATGATCCCGACCTCCACCGGCGCCGCGAAGGCCGTCGGTCTGGTGCTGCCGGAGCTCAACGGCAAGCTCGACGGCGTGTCGATCCGCGTGCCGACCCCGAACGTGTCGGTGGTGGACTTCAAGTTCGTCGCCAAGCGCGCGACCACCAAGGACGAGATCAACGCGGCGATCAAGGCGGCGGCCGACGGCCCGCTGAAGAGCGTGCTCGGCTACACCACCGCCCCGAACGTCTCGATCGACTTCAACCACGACCCGCACTCGTCCACCTTCGCCATGGACCAGACCAAGGTGCTCGACGGCACGCTCGTCCGCGTCCTGTCCTGGTACGACAACGAGTGGGGCTTCTCGAACCGCATGAGCGACACCGCCGTCGCCCTCGCGAAGCTGATCTGACGA
>JAEZMP010000180.1 GCA_023442215.1 Pseudomonadota bacterium | reverse complement strand
CGCCGCGTCCGGTCGCCGAGGCCGACGAGGAGATCGCGAGCGTCGCCCAGGCCTCGGAAGCCGAAGCCGACACGGGTGACGAGGAGGGCGCTGCCCGCCCGCGCCGCCGGGTTCGCGGCAGCCGTGGCCGGGGCCGTCGCTCGGCCGAGGCCGCGGAGGCCGTGGGCGAGCCGTCGCTGCCGCTGGGCGGCGAGTAGGCCGCACCGCACCGGTCCAGGGACCGGGCGTATCGAAATCGGGAAAGGCCGTGCCGGCTGGCACGGCCTTTTTCATGTCCGGGCGGGCGCGATGAAGCCGTGCGATTTATCCGCTCAACCCCTCTTCCGTGTCGTTCCTGCAACACCATATGAAACCCGGTGCCGGAGCCATCCGGTGCCGCGGAGGCCGTTTTGAGGCTCCGCAATCCGCGATGCCCGCCATGCCGCTAGGGTGGCCGGGGCGGAAAGGAGAGGGACATGAATTTCGAAACCTATACCGAACGCGCACGGGGCTTCATCCAGTCGGCGCAGACCGGCGCCCTCGGCCAGGGCCACCAGCAGTTCCTGCCCGAACACCTTCTGAAGGTGCTTCTGGACGACGAGGAGGGGCTGGCGTCCGGGCTGATCCAGCGTGCGGGCGGCAACCCCGTCGAGGCGCGGGCGGCGCTCGAACGGGCGCTCGCCAAGGTGCCGAAGGTCGGCGGCTCGGGCGGCGGCCAGCTTTATCTCGCCGGACCGACGGCGAAGGTGTTCGAGGCGGCCGAGCGGCTCGCCAAGAAGGCCGGCGATTCCTATGTCACGGTCGAACGGCTTCTCGTCGCGCTCGCGAGCGAGAAGGATGCCGAGACCTCCAAGATTCTGAGCGCCGCCGGCGCGACGCCCGCGAAGCTCGAGGCGGCGATCGCCGACCTGCGCAAGGGCCGCACCGCCGATACCGCGTCCGCCGAATCCCAGTACGACGCCCTGAAGAAATATGCCCGCGACCTGACCCAGACCGCGCGTGACGGCAAGCTCGACCCGGTCATCGGCCGCGACGAGGAAATCCGCCGTACCATCCAGGTGCTGTCGCGCCGCACCAAGAACAATCCGGTGTTGATCGGCGAGCCGGGTGTCGGCAAGACCGCCATCGCCGAGGGGCTGGCGCTGCGCATCGTCAACGGCGACGTGCCGGAAAGCCTCAAGGACAAGCGCCTGCTCGCGCTCGACATGGGCTCGCTCATCGCCGGCGCGAAATATCGCGGCGAGTTCGAGGAGCGGCTGAAGGCGGTGCTCTCGGAGATCGAGGCGGCGGCCGGCGGCGTCATCCTGTTCATCGACGAGATGCACACCCTCGTCGGCGCCGGCAAGAGCGACGGCGCGATGGATGCCTCGAACCTGCTGAAGCCGGCGCTCGCCCGCGGCGAACTGCACTGCATCGGCGCGACCACGCTCGACGAGTACCGCAAATATGTCGAGAAGGACGCGGCGCTCGCCCGGCGTTTCCAGCCGGTGTTCGTCTCCGAGCCGACGGTCGAGGACACCATCTCGATCCTGCGCGGCCTGAAGGAGAAGTACGAACTCCATCACGGCGTCCGCATCACGGACTCGGCGCTGGTGGCGGCGGCGACGCTGTCGAACCGCTACATCGCCGACCGCTTCCTGCCGGACAAGGCAATCGACCTCGTCGATGAAGCCGCCTCGCGGCTCCGGATGCAGGTGGATTCCAAGCCCGAGGAACTCGACGAGCTCGACCGCCGCATCATCCAGCTCAAGATCGAGCGCGAGGCGCTGCGCAAGGAGACGGACACCGCCTCCAAGGAGCGCCTCGACAAGCTCGAGAAGGAACTGGCCGATCTCGAGGAGCAGTCCGCGACCCTCACCGCGCGGTGGCGTGCGGAGAAGGACAAGCTCGGCCGCGCCCAGTCGATCAAGGCCGATCTCGATCAGGCCCGCAGCGACCTTGAGAAGGCGCAGCGCGCCGGTGACCTCGCCAAGGCCGGTGAGATCGCCTACGGACGCATTCCCGAGCTGGAGCGCGAGCTGAAGGCGCTGGAGGAGGCGAAGTCCGGCGCGATGGTCGAAGAGGCCGTGACGCCCGACGACGTCGCCGGCGTGGTGTCGCGCTGGACCGGCGTGCCGATCGAGAAGATGCTGGAAGGCGAGCGCGAGAAGCTGCTGCGCATGGAGGACGAACTCGCCAGGCGGGTCGTTGGACAGGCGGAGGCGGTTCACGCGGTCTCCACCGCCGTGCGCCGTGCGCGGGCCGGACTGCAGGATCCGAACCGGCCGATCGGCTCGTTCATGTTCCTCGGCCCGACCGGCGTCGGCAAGACGGAGCTGACCAAGGCGCTCGCGGTCTACCTCTTCGACGAGGAAAGCGCGATGGTGCGCATCGACATGTCGGAATACATGGAGAAGCACTCCGTGTCCCGGCTGATCGGCGCGCCTCCGGGCTATGTCGGCTATGAGGAAGGCGGTGCGCTCACCGAAGCCGTGCGGCGCCGGCCCTATCAGGTCGTGCTGTTCGACGAGATCGAGAAGGCGCATCCGGACGTGTTCAACGTCCTCCTGCAGGTGCTCGACGACGGGCGGCTGACGGACGGGCAGGGGCGGACGGTCGACTTCCGCAACACCATCATCGTGCTCACCTCGAACCTCGGCTCCGAGTTCCTGGCCAACCAGCCGGACGGCGAGGACGTGGACGCGGTGCGCGACATGGTGATGGCGACGGTCCGGGCGCACTTCCGGCCGGAGTTCCTGAACCGGCTCGACGACATCATCCTGTTCCACCGTCTGCGGCGGACCGAGATGGGGGCGATCGTGTCGATCCAGCTCAAGCGGCTGGAGAAGCTGCTGGAAGACCGGCGGATCGTGCTCGATCTCGACCGCAGCGCGCTCGAATGGCTGGCGGAGAAGGGCTACGACCCGGTCTACGGCGCGCGGCCGCTGAAGCGCGTGATCCAGCGCGAGGTGCAGGATCCGCTGGCCGAGCGCATCCTGTCCGGGACCGTGCACGACGGCGAGCGGGTGAACGTGACGGCGGGCAGCGACCGGCTGATCTTCGTCTCGGAGGCAATGCCCGACGACGACGGAGAGGCCGAGCCGAGCGCCGCGGCCTGAACGAGCGATAGAGCGCTTTCCGATCTGATGGGCTCATCGGATCGACAAGAAATCGCTCCAGCTTCAAAGGCTTGAGCATATCCTTGCCGTTCAGATCGGTTCGGTCTGAACGGGATATGCTCCAAGGCTTGAAGGGCAACGGGCCGGATGCCATCGCATCCGGCCCGTTTTTTGTCGGTTCTGCCGCGCGTCAGGCGGCGCGGACGGTTTCGAGGAAGCGGTCGACCTCCAGGCCGAGGCGTTCGGCCTGCGAAGACAGTGCCGAGGACGACGACAGCAGCTGCGAGGCCGCGGCGCCGGTCTGATCGGCGGCGCCCGCGACGCCGGTGATGTTGCGCGTCACCTCGCCGGTGCCGGTGGCGGCCTGGGTGATGTTGCGCACGATCTCCTGGGTGGTCGCACCCTGCTGCTCGACCGCGGCCGAAATCGAGGCCGCGATGTCGTCCATCGACTGGATGCGCCCGGCGATGCCGCCGATTACGCCGACCGCCCGCTCGGTCGCGGCCTGGATGGTGCCGATCTGGGCGGAGATCTCGCCCGTCGCGCGCGTGGTCTGCTCGGCGAGCGTCTTCACCTCGGCGGCGACCACCGCGAAGCCCTTGCCGGCATCGCCCGCCCGCGCCGCCTCGATGGTGGCGTTGAGGGCGAGAAGGTTGGTCTGGGCGGCGATGCCGGAGATCAGCTGCACGACATTGCCGATGCGCATCGCGCCTTCCGACAGCTCGCGCACCAGGGCACCGGTCTGATCGGCCTCGGAAACCGCGAGCTTCGACATGCCGGCGGAGCGCTCGACCTGGCTGCCGATTTCCTGAACCGACGCGCCCATTTCCTCCGCCGCGCTCGCCACCACCTGGACGTTGTTGGCGGCCTGCTCGGCGGCGGCGGCGACGGTCGTCGCCTGGGCCGCGGTCTCGGTGGCGGCCGAGGACATCGATTCGGCGGTGTGCTGGAGTTCGGTCGCGGCGGAGGACACCGCGGCGACGATGCCGCCGACCGCATTCTCGAAGCGGTCGGCGAGGTCCTGCATCAGCCGGCGCCGTTCCACCGCCGCCTCGGCCTCGCGGGCCTTCGCCTCGGCCTCCAGCGCGGTATTGCGGATCATGTTGTCCTTGAACACCTGCACGGCCGCGGCCATGTCGCCGATTTCGTCGCGGCGGCCGATGCCGGCGATCTCGGCTTCGGTGTCGCCTGCCGCCAGGACGCGCATCGAGTCCGACAGCCGGCTCATGCCGCGAACGACGCGCCGGTTGACGACGATGAAGCCGGCGACGGCGAGGACCATCGCCACCGCCACGAGGGCGCCTATGACGGCGAAGCTGAGGTTGGCTTCCTGGTTCTGGGCATGTGCGTCCTCGACGACGAGCGCGACGGCGAGGGAAGCGGTGTCGGAGATCTTCGCAAGACCCGCCCGGATATCGACGCGCCACTTCTCGAGGTCCACGTCCGGCACCTTGCCGTCGGCGAACGCCTCGCCGGCCATCTTGCGGGTCTGGCTGAACGGCCCGGAGAAATAGGCGGTGTCTGCCGCGGCCTTTGCGGCCTTGAGGCTGTCCGGGATGCCCGGGCTGTCGATCATCTCGCTGGCAATCGTCCAGGCGAACTTGGCGGTGTCGTCCGTGTCGTCGAGAACGGTGATCTCCTTTTCCGTCATCGGCCGCTTCTGGGCGAGTGCCGTGTTCAACGCGAACGAACTCTCCCCCGCCGCCGAACGGGTCGACCACACGAGATTGCGGATCTGGACGAGCCGCGACGTCGCAGGATCGAGCGCCTGCATTTCCTGCTCGACGGCCTTGGAGGCCCGCTCGACGCTCTCGATAAGCGCACTGCCCCTTTCGAAGTAGCGATCGCGCACGGTCTTGTCGCGCGATGCGAGGGGCTGGGCGACCGCGACGTCGTAATCCCGTCGGGCCGCTTCCCACTCGGCATAGGCGGCTTCGAGGCTGGAACGGACTTGCGTCGCCTCGACCGCATCCAGTCCGGCGAGGCCGGCGAGCGCTCCCTGGATGGCATTCGTGACGCCGCCGCGGGCGTTGGTCACGGACTGGCGGAGGCTGGCGGTTTCCTGAGGTTCCTGCAGAAGCGCGGTCGAGCCGTCGCCGCGTTCGGTGCGAGTATTTGACAGCGCCGAGAAAAGATCGCTGTCGATCATGGCGTATGAAGCAACGCTCGCCGCGGTTTCTCTTTCTTCATATGCGCGGTGCAGCGCCCATCCCGACAGGCTGATCGTAATGGCGATCAATACAAGCAATATAGTCGTCAATATTGATTTGATAGAGAAGAGGGTATTGCCTGCCGTTCCAGAATTCATTGATAGCGCCCCAGCTGATTTGATGCGATGCGTGGAGTCTGGACGCTATTTGAGTTATCTTGCGCGAGGCTATCGCGCCATTTCGTCAATCAGTAATATTATAAGAATTGCGTATTTTACGCGCATTAAAAAGGAACTCTATCTAGACGGGTATAAAATTGAAACATGCCGTTCTGCTTTGGGTGTGCGGCAGGAACGGCCGAGGATGGCCGCCGTCACGGATGGGCCCTGGGCGCGAGATCCGGTTCGTGAGCCGGTTTCATCGTGCGGTGACATCCTGTTGCGCGGTCCCGGAAATGCGAGGGCAGATGCGGCCCGGCCGGCACCATTGCCCGCCGCCCCCTTGCATGTGCCGGGGTTCCCGGTCCAAATCCTCGCCGGAGCGGGTCGCCGTTCCGCTTGTCCGGTTTCCCGGTTCCCGCCGCAGGATAGTCTTGACGCCATGAGAGCCC
>JAEZMP010000155.1 GCA_023442215.1 Pseudomonadota bacterium | reverse complement strand
CCTTTTCCCGGGCGTTCTGTCGGGCGTTGCCGCCGGTCGCGTCTGCAGCGCCGGCAGCCGGCTTGGTGTTCGCCATGGCGATGGTCCGTAAAGCGGGAAGCCGGGTCGGCCTCGATCGGCGCCGGGTGGTCGGCACCGTCCGTATTCTGCGGCGAGGTGGTAGACGAAACGGCCGGGCCGGGCAAGTTTTGCGCGGCCTAGCGATGGTGCGGACCCGGTGGCTCCGCGCCGCGAAGGCCCGCTTCGCCCACGGTGTCGCGTTTTCCGCCGGAGCCGCCGGTGATAAGAGACGTTCCGGACTTCGCCCCCGCCCAGCCCCTCCCGGCCGGCGCGAGGCGATCCCATCCCAGCGGCAGGCGGCGCGGCGAGCGCCGAGAGATCGGATTTGCCGAAAGGTCGGACATGCGTGGCGTGATCGTGCGGAAGGTGAGGATGGCGGCGGCGATGGCCCTGCCGGTGGCAATGGCGCTGGCGACGGAACTGCCGGCAGCGGCGCAGGAGGCCGCTCCGGCTGCGACGGCGGAGAGCGCGGCGCCCCTCGCCGGCGATCCGGCGGCCGGCGAGAAGGTCTACAATCGCTGCAAGGCGTGCCATCAGATCGGCGAGGGCGCCGAGAACGCGGTCGGCCCCGAGCTGAACGGCGTCGTCGGCCGGCCCGCCGGCAAGCTGGAGGGATACACCTTCTCCACCGGTCTCGCCGAGGCGGACTTCACCTGGGACCAGGCGCACCTGCAGGAATGGCTGCAGGGGCCGAAGAAGATGATCCCGACCACCAAAATGATCTTCCCCGGAATCAAGAAGGAGCAGGATTTCGCCAATTTGCTGTCCTACCTCGAACAATTCGACAAGGACGGAAACAGGAAGACGCCTTGAAGGTGCGATTTTCCACATCGAATGACTTCACAAATTTAAATTATAATAATTCCAGATTTAAAATAGAACTATTCAATACATTTAAGTGATTTGTTGATTATCGACAAACATGTCTCTAGCAGTCGCAGCGGAAGTGCCGCGGGCGGGTGTCGGCCCGCGAAGCTTCCGGCGCCGCCCCTGGCATCAGCGACGATGGAGACCTTCATGAAGACCGCACACCTGCTCGGCCGGCTCGTCCGCGGCACGGCCCTTGCCGTGGCCGGCGGCCTGATCGCGACCACCGCGATGAGCCTTGCGCCGCAGCACGCCAGCGCACAATCGTCCGAGGTCAATCTCTACACCACCCGCGAACCGGGCCTGATCAAGCCGCTTCTCGAGGCCTTCACCAAGTCGACCGGCATTGCCGTCAACACGGTGTTCGTGAAGGAAGGCCTGCCCGAGCGCGTCGCCACCGAGGGCGACAAGTCGCCCGCCGACGTGCTGATGACGGTCGATTTCGGCAACCTCACGGACCTGCTCGACAAGGGCGTGACGCAGCCGGTGACCTCCGCGGCGCTGGACGAGGCGATCCCGGCGAACCTGCGCGATCCGAACGGCAACTGGTTCGCGCTGTCGCTGCGCGCCCGCGTGCTCTACGCCTCGAAGGAGCGGCTCGGTGACCTGAAGAGCTTCACCTACGAGGAACTGGCCGACCCGAAGTGGAAGGGCAAGGTCTGCATCCGCTCCGGCAAGCACCCCTACAACACCGCGCTGATCGCGACGATGATCGCCAAGGACGGCGAGGAGAAGACCCGCGCCTGGCTCGAAGGCGTGAAGGCAAACCTCGCCCGCAAGGCAGCCGGCGGCGACCGCGACGTCGCACGCGACATCCTCGGCGACATCTGCGATCTCGGCCTCGCCAACTCCTACTATGTCGGCCTGATGCGCAGCGGCGCCGGCGGCCCGGACCAGGAGAAGTGGGGCGAGGCCATCAACGTGGTGCTGCCGACCTTCGAGGGCGGCGGAACCCAGGTGAACATCTCCGGCGCGGCGGTCGCCAAGCACGCGCCGAACCGCGACAACGCCGTGAAGCTGCTTGAATATCTGGTTTCCCCGGAAGCCCAGGCGATCTATGCCAACGCCAACTTCGAATATCCGGTGCGGCCGGGCGTGAAGCCGGACGCGATCGTGGCGAGCTTCGGCGAGTTGAAGATCGATCCCGCCCAGCTCGCCGAGATCTCCAAGTACCGCAAGCGCGCGAGCGAGCTGGTCGACGAGGTCGGCTTCGACAGCTGAGAGCATATCCCGTTCGGATTGAGCCGATCTGAACGATAAGGATATGCTCAAGCTTTTGAATCTGGAGCGATTTCTTGTCGATCTGATGAGTCCGTCAGATCGGAAAGCGCTCCAAGAGCGGCGACCGTCCGGCCCCGAGGGGCCGACGGGCGGACGCTGATGACAGAGGTGCCGGCGGCAGGCGTTGCCGCCGGCACCTGCCTTCGTTTTCGCGAACAGACGGAACGCCAGACGCCGTGCCGCCCTCCGACGCCGCGATGCCGATGACTACCGCCGCCCCGCCTGCCCGCGCGGACCGGGCGCCGGTTCGCCGTGCGCGACCGGGGGCGTTCTGGTTCGCTGGTGCCGCGCTCGTGGCGCTCGCGGTTCTCGCGCCGATCCTGTCGCTCGTCCTCACCGCGCTCGAAGGCTCGGGCGACCTCTGGCCGCATCTCGTCGCCTATGTGCTGCCGCAGGCGCTGACCGACACCGTGCTGCTTCTCGCCGGCGTCGGCGCGATCTCCGTGGTGATCGGTACCGGCACCGCGTGGCTGGTCACCGCCTACGATTTCCGCGGCCGCCGCGTGCTGTCGTGGGCGCTGCTGCTGCCGCTGGCGGTACCGACCTATATCGTCGCGTTCGCCTATCTCGACATCCTGCATCCCATCGGGCCGGTGCAGGCGGCGTTGAAAGCGGTGTTCGGCCGCGAGGCAATGCGCGGCTTCCGCCTGCCGGAACTTCGCTCGCTCGGCGGCTGCATCTTCGTCATCGGCTTCGTGCTCTACCCCTATGTCTATCTGACCGCCCGGGCCATGTTCGCGATGCAGGCCGCGAGCCTGATCGAGGCCGCGCGAACGCTCGGCTGCGGCCCGGTGGCCGCGTTTTTCCGCATCGCGCTGCCGCAGGCGCGCCCGGCCGTCGCCGTCGGCACCAGCCTCGCGCTGATGGAGACGATGAACGACATCGGCGCCTCGGAATTCCTCGGGGTCCAGACGCCGACGGTCTCGATCTATGCCACCTGGGTCAACCGCTCCAACCTGCCGGGCGCCGCACAGATCGCACTCGCCGCGCTGGCCGTGGTCGTGCTGCTCGTCGGAATCGAGCGCTGGGCGCGGCGGCAGCAGCGCCATGCCGGCCCCGGCCAGCGCGCCCGTCCCGTCGCGCCGGCCCGGCTGCGCGGCCTGAAGGGCGCGGCGGCGTTCGCGGCGTGCGCCTTTCCCGTCGCGATCGGGTTCGCCGCACCGGCGGCCTATCTCCTCTCCGAAGCGATCAAGCGGCTCCGCTTCGCGGGCTTCGGTCCGGACCTGATGCGTGAAACGCTCACGACCTTCGGCGTCGCGGCGGCGGCGACCGTGCTGACCGTGGTGCTCGGGCTCATCGTCGCCCACGCCGCGCGGCTATCGCGGCTCGCGTCACGGCGCGGCCTTGCGACCGACCTCGTGCTCCGGGCCGCTAGCCTCGGCTACGCGGTGCCGGGCACCGTGCTCGCCATCGGGCTGATGGTGACGCTTGCGGGGCTCGACCGCATCATCGGCGCCGGGGCGTCTCTCGTCGGGGCTGTCGATCCCGGCCTGATCGTATCGGGCTCGGCCGCGGCGGTGGTCTATGCCTGCGTCGCCCGCTTCCTCGCGGTCCCGACCGGCGGCATCGACGCCGGCTACGCCAAGATTCCCGCCTCGTTCGACCATGCCGCCCGCACGCTCGGACGAACGGCCGGCGGCACGCTCGCCCGCATCCACCTGCCGCTGCTGCGGCCGGCGACGGGCGCGGCCGCCCTGCTCGTGTTCGTCGACTGCATGAAGGAACTGCCGGCGACGCTGCTGCTGCGCCCGCTCAATTTCGAGACCCTGGCGACGCATCTCTACGGCGAGGCCGCACGCGGAAGCTACGAGGACGGCGCCGTCGCCGCGCTCGCGATCGTGCTGTTCGGGCTGCTGCCCGTCATCGTCCTCGCCCGGCTGTCCGGCAAGCCGGCCGCCTGAAGCCCGTCGCGGTCGGGCGATCCATACGGCGCATCGAATCGTACAACCGGCCATTGCGCATTGCAGCAATGGGCTTTATATCCGACGGGCATATGCTCGGCCGATATATGACGGTTCACGGGCTCGGGCTTCGACCATCGTCCTTTCCGGAGATCGCGTGCCGCATGAACGTTCGCACCGTCTGCCTCGCGATCCTGCATTTCAAGGACGCGACCGGCTATGAAATCCGCAAGCTGTCCGCCGAGGGCAGCCTGAGCCATTTCATCGATGCGAGTTTCGGGGCGATCTATCCGGCGCTGGCG
>JAEZMP010000111.1 GCA_023442215.1 Pseudomonadota bacterium | reverse complement strand
CTGTGGGCCTTCGCCTATCTCGGCACGGTCGACGCCGGCAGCTTCGGCCTCGATCGCTCCTTCCAGGTGATGTTCATCATCATCATCGGCGGCCTCGGCAGCCTCGTCGGCAGCGTGATCGGCGCTGCCTTCATCGTGCTCCTGCCGATCCTGATCGACCGCATCGCCGGCGGCCTCCTGGGCGGCGCCATCGACGCCGGCCAGCTCGAGAACTTCCAGAAGGTTCTCTTCGGCGCGCTGATCATCTGGTTCCTCGTCAAGGAGCCCCGCGGTCTCGCGGAACTCCTCGCCCGCGCCGCCCGCTGGCTGCGCCGGACCGTGCACGCCTGACGCGGTCCGCGCCGCGCCCGTCTCCCCCCTTCCCGTTCCTCTTCCCCCTTCCGGAGACCTCCATGAAGCTCTTCCTGAAATCGCTCTGGCGCAGCGCGACCTTCGCCGCGATCGGTGCCGGCCTCGCGTTCGGCATGGCGGCCCCCGCCGCCGCAGAGGACGCCAAGGTCCAGTACATTCCGCTGCTCACCTATCGCGTCGGCGCCTATGCCTCGAGCGGCATCCCGATCTGGGCCGGCATCATCGACTACTTCACCTATCTCAACGAGGCCGAGGGCGGCATCAACGGCGTCAAGCTCGTGTGGGATGAATGCGAGACCGAGTGGGGCGTCGAGAAGGGCCTCGAGTGCTATGAGCGCGTGAAGAACGGCAAGGACGGCTCGCCGGTGCCGATCCTGTGGCCGCATTCGGACCCGATCGCCAAGGCGCTGCTCGAGAAGGCCACCGCCGACAAGATCCCGCTGCTCACGCTGAACTACGGTCCGACCGAATCCGTCGACGGCCGCGTGTTCCCCTACAGCTTCCCGGTGGTGCTGAGCTTCTATTCGGAGGCCTCGACCGCCATCAACTACATCGCCCAGGTCGCGGGCGGGAAGGACAAGCTCAAGGGCCTCAAGATCGTGACGCTCTATCACGACTCGCCCTACGGCAAGGAGACCCAGACGCCGCTCGCCCTGCTCGCCAAGACCTACGGCTTCGAGGATATCCAGATCCCCGTGCCCCATCCCGGCAACGATCAGACCGCGCAGTGGGCGCGCATCCGCCAGATCAAGCCGGACTGGGTGTTCCTGCGCGGCTGGGGCGTGATGACGCCGGTGGCGATCAAGACCGCCGCGAAGGTCGGCTTCCCGGTCGACCACATCATCGGCGGCATCTGGTCGAGCTCCGAGGAGGACGTCCGGCCCGCCGGCACGGTCGGCAAGGGCTACCTCGCGATCACCACCTATCCGGCCGGCACCAACTTCCCGCTCGACGAGAAGCTGAAGAAATATGTGCTCGACAAGGGGCTCAGCAATCTCAAGGACCCGAAGAGCTTCGGTTCGGTCTACTACAATTCCGGCCTGGTGGACGCGATCATCCTGACCGAGGCGATCCGCACCGCGCAGGCGAAGTTCGGCCACCGCCCGATCAACGGCGAAGAGGGCCAGTGGGGCCTCGAACACCTCGACATCACCGAGCAGCGGCTCGCCGAGATCGGTGCCGTCGGCCTCGCCCCCACCCTGAAGCTCTCGCCTTCCGACCATGAAGGCGGCGGCATCGCCCGCGTGATCCAGTGGGACGGGGAGAAGTGGAACACGGTCAGCGACTGGATTCCCGCCGATACCGACCTGCTGCGCCCGGTGATCCTCGAGAAGGCTGCGGCCTACGCCAAGGAAAAGGGCATCACCCCGCGCAATGCCGACGGCACGACGAACTGAGCCGTCGACCGACCAGCCGAACACCGTCGGCACAGCAACGGAGGATCGCATGAGCGCCGTGCAGGAGATCGCAAATGAAAGCCCGCGCGCAGCCCCGCGGGCCGAGGCCGCGCCTTTCCTCGCCGTGCGCGATCTGGAGGCGGTCTACGGCGGTGCGATCCTGGCGCTGCGCGGCGTCTCGCTCGATGTCGAGGAGGGCGCGATCGTCGCCCTCCTCGGCGCCAACGGCGCCGGGAAGACGACGACGCTGAAGGCGATTTCAAATCTCCTGGCCCAGTCCCGCGGGTCGCTCACCCGCGGGTCCATCACCTGGCGCGGCGAGCCGACGGCCCGGCTCGATCCCGCCGACCTCGTCGCGCGCGGCATCGTCCAGGTGCTGGAGGGACGCCACGTCTTCCCGCAACTCACCGTCGAGGAGAACATCCTCTCCGGCGGTTTCGTCAGGCGCCCCAGCAGGGCCGGCCTCCGCGCCGACCTGGAGAGGATCTACGCCTGGTTTCCGCGGCTGAAGCAGAAGCGCCGCACCAAGGCGGGGCTGACATCGGGCGGCGAGCAGCAGATGACGGCGATCGGCCGTGCCCTGATGACGAAGCCGCGCCTCGTGCTGCTCGACGAGCCGTCGATGGGGCTCGCACCGATCATCGTCGAGGAAATCTTCGAGATCATCCGGGGGCTCAACCGCGACGAGGGCGTGAGCTTCCTCCTGTCCGAACAGAACGCCACGCTCGCGCTGCGCTATGCCGATCGCGGCTATGTGCTGGAGACCGGCCGCGTCGCGATCTCCGGTTCCGCAGCCGAACTCGCGGCACGGGACGACGTGGCGGAGTTCTATCTGGGCCGCAGCGCCGCGCGCGAGCCGACACCGGACACCTGACCATATTCCCTTCGCATTCGATCTGGAGTTCCTTCGTGACCCTTCCGCATGGCGTCTGGGGATCCGGCCCCAGCAAGTCCTATGAGCCGCTTGCCGATCGCTTCCGCCCGCTGTTCGCCCGCATCCGCAAGGGCGCGGCGCAGCGCGACTATGCGCGCACGTTGCCCTTCGAGGAAATCGGCTGGCTTCGCGAAGCGGGGTTCACGGCGCTGCGCGTGCCCCAGCGCTTCGGCGGGGCCGGCATCGGCCTGCCCGAGTTCTTCGCGCTCCTGACCGAACTCGCGGCGGCGGATTCCAACCTGCCGCAGGCGCTGCGGTCGCACTTCGCCTTCACCGAGGACGTCCTCAACGCCCCGGAAAGCGCGCTTCGCGATGCGTGGCTCAAGCGGCTCGGCGACGGAGAACTCGTCGGGGGCGCCTGGACCGAGATCGGCAGCGCCGTCGTCGGCACCTTCGGCACGAAGGTCAGCCGCACAAGTGCCGGCCTCGTCCT
>JAEZMP010000625.1 GCA_023442215.1 Pseudomonadota bacterium | reverse complement strand
CGCGATCTGCGACCGCATCCTCGTGATGCGCCGCCAGCGCATGGCCGGATATCTCGAGGGCGCCGAGATCAGCGAGGAGGCAGTGATGCGCCTCGCTGCCGGCGGCCTGCACTAGAGCATATCCCGTCCAGATCGAACCGATCCGGATGGCATTCCGGTTCCGCGCTTTCCGATCGGGCGGCGTCGCCAGCCGACGGGCTGTCTCATATCCACACCGCGCCGGCCGCGCTCCGGCACGAAGGAACGACAGATGACCATTCTCTCATCCGACGCGGCCGCGGGGCTGCTCGGCCGGGCGGCCGTCTCCAGCCGTCGCTGCCTCACCGGGCCAGCCCCTCTCCTCCTCGCGCTCGTGGCGCTCTGCCTGCTGCTGGGGCTGACGAAGCCGCAGTTCGCGACCTACAACAATCTCTATTCGGTGCTTTACGGCGTCTCGCTGAACGCCTTCGCCGTGCTCGGCTTCACGCTGGTGATGGCGGCGGGCGAAATCGACCTTTCGGTCGGGTCGGTGTTCGCCTTCACCGGGATGGCGACCGGGATGCTGATGGCAGAAGGCGTTCCGGTCTATCCGGCGATCGGTCTCGCGCTCGTCGGGGCGGCGCTCATCGGCTTCGTCAACGGTTTTCTCGTGGTGCGCTTCCGCGTCAACTCGCTGATGCTGACCATCGGCACGATGCTGGTTGTGCGGGGCCTCGCCGACGTGATCGCGGGCACGCTATCGGGCGCGACGTTCGCTAAGCCATTCCGGGAGGTGGCGCGTATCCGCGTCGGTGACGTCAATCTCTGGCTGGTCGTGCTCGTCATCCTCACGATCCTGTTCGGTGTGTTCGAGCGCCGTCACCGCATCGCCCGGCGCATCTTCCAGATCGGCGAGAGCCCCGAAACCGCGGTTATCTACGGCGTCCGCGCCGGTGCGCTGAAGCTGTCGCTGTTCGTGCTGTCGGCTGTGACCGCCGGCGTCGGCGGCATCCTCGCTGCATCGCGCAACACCCATGCAGACCCGAAGATCGGCCTTGGGCTGGAGTTCCTGCTCGTCACCGCAGCGATCGTCGGCGGCGCGAGCCTGTCCGGCGGCCGCGGCAGCGTGCCGGGCGCCGTGCTCGGCCTGCTGTTCCTCGCGGTCATCGTGAACGGGATGGTGATGTTCGACGTCGAACCGCTGATCCAGCAACTCGTCATCGGCGTGCTCCTCGTCGCCGCCGTGTCCTTCGACCTCCTCGTGCGACGGTGGAGCGGACGATGATCACTTCACGCCGGAGGCCGTCGCGCCTCGTTTTCCGCCCCGAAATCAAGCCGCTCCTGCTGGCCGCGGCGTCGGTGCTGGTGCTTTGCCAGAACTGGTCGGTCTTTCTGGACCCGGACAACCTCGCGTCGCTCCAGTCTGCCATTGCGCCGGCGGCCATCGTGGCAGTGGGCCTCACAATATTGCTGGTTGCCGGATCGTTCGACCTTTCGATCGGCGCCATCGCGGGTCTGGCGGGCGTCGTGCTAGCGCTCGCGCTTTCCAGCGGTGCGCCGCTGCCGGTCGCGGTCGCGGCCGCGCTTGCCGCGGGCGCAGCGGTCGGCGTTCTCAACGGCACGCTGGTGACGGTTATCGGCATCAACCCGCTGATCGCCACGCTCGCCACGACCTATATCGTCCGCGGCATCATCGAGACGACGATCTCGGGGCTCGGGGTCGGCGGCTTCACCGAACTCGGCGACGGCCTGGCGGCCCTGGGCTCGAACACCGTGCTCGGTCTCTATCCCATGACGTGACGGCTATCGTGCTGACGGTCGGCGCCACCGTGCTGCTCTCCGGAAGTCGCATCGGCCGGCGGCTTTATTATGCGGGCGGCAACCCCGAAGCCGCATCGATGCTCGGCCTTTCGGTGCGGCGCATCCGATTCGCGGCCTTCGTCGCCATGGGCGTTGTTGCCGCGCTTGCCGGGGTGTTCATGACCGCGCGCGTCGGGATGGCCAACCGCTATCTCGGCATCGGACTGGAGATGCAGACCATCATCGCCTGCCTGCTCGGCGGCGCGTCGATCGCAGGCGGCCGCGGCTCGGTGCCAGGCTCCATTCTCGGCGTCATCTTCGTCGCGCTGGTCAACAACGCCTTCAACCTCTTCGAGGTGCGGGCGGAATGGCAGAACGTGGCGATCGGCGGCGTGCTCGTCGCTGCCGTGGTGATGGACGCCTACGTCAACCTGCTGCGGCGCCGGTCCGCGGCAACAGTGGCGGCGTGAACGGAGGCCGGCAACCATGCTCTTTCAGACCACCCAGCGCATCCTCCTCGGGCCGGGAACGTTCTCTCAACTCGGGACAGAGGCAACCCGGCTTGGCACCCGCCGCGTTCTCCTCGTCAGCGATCCCGGCCTCGTCGCCGCCGGCCTGCCCGCACGCGCGGCGGAGATTCTTTCCGGCAGCGGGCTGTCGATCGCACTCCATACCGACGTCAAGCCCGATCCGGCGCTTGAGACGGCGCTCGCCGCAGCACGCGCCGCCATAGCGGCAGACGCCGACCTCGTCATCGGACTGGGCGGCGGCTCGGCGATGGACGTCGCCAAGGTCGCCGCAATCGCCGCGGTGAACGGCCTCGACCTCGCACCGATGTTCGGGACGGACCTGGTTCCACGGCCGGGATTGCCCACGATCCTCGTGCCGACGACCGCAGGCACCGGCAGCGAAGTCACGCCGATCTCGATCCTTTCGGACCATTCCGAGAAGCTCAAGAAGGGCATCGTCAGTCCCTATCTCCTGCCGGCAGCGGCCATCGTCGATGCCGAACTCACGGTCGGCGTGCCGCAGGCCGTCACGGCCGCGAGCGGGATGGACGCGCTACTACACGCCGTCGAGGCGTTCACGTCGCGCAATGCCTCCCCCATGAGCGACCTGTTCGCCAAGCAGGCCATGTCGCTGATCTCCGCCAGCCTTCGCACCGCCTATGCCGATGGCTCGAATATCCGCGCGCGGGCGGCAATGAGCGAAGGAAGCATGCTCGCCGGGATAGCGTTCGCCAACGCCGGCGTTACCGCCGTCCACGCCTTCGCCTATCCCATCGGTGCGGAGTTTCATATTCCGCATGGCGTCGCCAACTCGATCATGATGAGGCCGGTGCTCGCCTTCAACGCCATCGGCAACCTCGATCGCTTCGGCGCCGTGGCAACGGCGCTCGGCGCGGACACGAGGGGCCTCTCTCCGCGCGAGGCAGCCATGAAAGCTCTCGCCATGATGGACGAACTGGCCGACGACGTTGGCGTGCCACGGCGGCTGGCCCCGTTCGGCGTGACGGAGGACGACATCCCGCGCCTCTCGGCGAGCGTGATGAAGGTCACGCGGCTTCTTGCCAACAACCCGCGACGGCTGACGGTCGACGACGCTCAGCGTCTCTACAGCGCCGTTCTCTGAACCAAAATAATCCCATCAAAATCAGATCGTGGGGCAAAGAAGCGGCGCTCTGGAGGTGATTTTCGCGCTGCTGCCTCGTTATGGAAATTATTTCCATTGACATATCGATCGATGTAATTAATTTCATTTCCATCGAGGGCCGCTACGGCGGCTCCGGTCAGGACGCCACAGAGCGCCGCCACGGCTCCGCCGAAGAGAGCCGGAAACGATGAGGGAGCGAACGGGATGTCGAGCTATGTGCTTGGCTGCGATCTCGGGACCATGGGCACGAAAACGGCGCTCTACAGCGCCAATGGTCGCGTCGCAGCGGAAGCCTTCCAGGAATCGAAGATCAGCTATCCGCGTCCGGGCGTGGTCGAGCAGGACCCGGACGACATCTTCGCGTCGGCGGTGGCAACCATCCGCGCCGTGATCGAACGGAGCGGCGTCCATCCCGGGCAGATCGCCGGCATCGCCTTCGATGGCCAGATGGCGGGAATGATCAATCTCGACGCGAACTGGGGTGTGGTGACGCCCTACGATTCCTGGCTCGATACACGCTGCGCCCGCTACATCCCAGTCCTCAAGACGCGCGAGAGCGAGATCATCGCCTCGTCCGGTGGCGCACCGAGCTTCAATCACGGCGCCAAGATGCTGTTCTGGAAGAACGAGCATCCCGAGATCTATGCCCGCATCGCCAAGTTCACGATGCTGTCGTCCTACGTCGCCGGCCGCATGGCGGGCCTCAAAGGCGAAGACGCCTTCATCGACCGGTCCTATCTCGGCCTCTCGAACTTCGCCGATACCAGCAAGAGCCGCTGGAATGTCGATCTCGTCGAGGCCTTCGGTCTCGATCCGAAGAAGATGCCCCGCATCGTCGATCCGTGGGAGATCATCGGCGCCGTCACGCCGGAAATGGCGCGGCTGACCGGCCTCGCCGCCGGAACGCCCATTGCCGCCGGCTGCGGCGATGCCACCGCGAACATCCTCGGGGCCGGCATCGTCGAGCCCGGCACGCTGTTCGATGTGGCCGGCACGGCCTCGGTGCTGTCGATCGTCACCGACCGCTTCGCCACCGACACCCGGCACAAGATGCTCTACATGTGCCCCCACGCCGCGCCGGGTCTGTACTTCGCCATGGCTTACGTCAACGGCGGCGGCCTCAACCTGCGCTGGTTCCGCGACCAGTTCGGCCAGGTCGAGAAACTCATCAGCGAGGCCGATGGCGAGAACGTCTACCAGCGCCTCGGGCGAATGGCCGAGAAGGCCCCG
>JAEZMP010000490.1 GCA_023442215.1 Pseudomonadota bacterium | reverse complement strand
CCTTTTCGTGTCCGATCCCGTCCGGTCCGGGCGTGCCCATCCGACCGGAAAAACCCGCCGGATTCGCAAGCGTCAGGCCTGCGGCTTCTTCTTCCAGGCCTTCTTCTTCGGCGCGCCGGAGCCCTTCGGTCCGTCGAACGACCGCGGAGCCGCCCCGCGGCCGCCCTCGGCGCCGAAATCGCCCTCATGCCGGTCGCGCGGCTTGCCTTCCCCCTTGCGGTGGGCCGGCTTCTGGTAGGACGGGTTTTCGTATGACGATCTGGCGCGCGGCGGCTTGCCGGCGCCGCGCTGGGGCGGGCCTTCCGGCATCGGTTCGATGGCGATTTCGCCGGCCGGCGTCGCCTTCACGGCGGCGGCGAAGCCCTCCGCGACGGTGGCCGCCACTTCGAACGCGGTCTCGGAATCGAAGATGCGGATCGCGCCGATATCCTGCTTGGTAACCTGGCCGCGCCGGCAGATCAGCGGCAGCAGCCAGCGCGGATCGGCGTTCTTGCGCCGGCCGACATTCAGGCGGAACCAGACGCTGTTGCCGTCCTCGCCTTCGCGGCGCACGAACGGCGTGCCCGACGTCGGGCTGCGCGGCCGGCCCTCGCCGGGGTCGCTCACGTCCTCCGGAGCGGGGAGACGGGCGCGGTATAGCCGCGCCAGCGCCGCCGCGACGTGCTCGGCCGAATGGCCGGCGAGCAGCGCGCGGCCGAATTCGAGGTCTTCTTCGCCCGGCTCCTCGGTGACGAGCGGGTCGCGGACCATGCGCTCCTGGTCGAGCTTGCGGATCTCGTCCGCCGTCGGCGGCGGTCCCCACGTCGCTTCGACGCCCGCGCCGGACAGCAGCATCTCGGCACGGCGGCGGCGCGCCTGCGGCACCATCAGCACGCTGACGCCCTTGCGGCCCGCGCGGCCGGTGCGGCCGCTGCGATGCTGCAGGCCCTCGACGTCGTGCGGCAGGTCGGCATGGATGACGAGGCCGAGGCTCGGCAGGTCGATGCCGCGCGCGGCGACGTCGGTGGCGACGCACACCCGCGCGCGCCCGTCGCGCAGGGCCTGGAGCGCCTGGTTGCGCTCGCTCTGGCCAAGCTCGCCGGACAGCGCCACCGCGGAAAACTGGCGCTCCTGAAGGATGGCGTGGAGGTGGCGGACCGTCTCGCGCGTGTTGCAGAACACGATGGCCGTCGGCGCATCGAAGAAGCGCAGCAGGTTGACGACGACGTGCTCCGTCTCCTTCGGCATGATGCGGACGACGCGATAATCGATATCGGCGTGGCCGCCTTCCGCCCCGGCGACCTCGATGCGCAGCGCATCGTTCTGGTAGCGCTTGGCGAGCAGGGCGATGCCGCGCGGCAGGGTCGCGGAGAACAGCAGGCTGCGCCGCTCCGGCGGGGTCGCCTGCAGGATGAATTCCAGATCCTCCCGGAAGCCCAGATCGAGCATCTCGTCGGCCTCGTCGAGCACCACGGCCGCGAGGCCGCTGACATCGAGCTGGCCGCGTTCGATGTGATCGCGCAGCCGGCCCGGCGTGCCGACCACGATGTGCGCGCCATGGGAGAGCTGGCGCTGTTCGCGGCGCGGATCCATGCCGCCGACGCAGGCGACGATGCGCGCGCCTGTCGAGGCATAGAGCCATGAGAACTCGGCCTGGACCTGCAGGGCGAGCTCGCGGGTGGGCGCAACGACCAGCGCCAGCGGCGCGCCGGGCTCGCCGAAGCGGTCGGCCTCGCCGAGCAGCGTCTCCGCGATGGCGAGGCCATAGGCGACCGTCTTGCCGGAGCCGGTCTGGGCCGAAACCAGCAGGTCGCGGCCGGCCGCCTCGGGCGCCAGCACGGCGGCCTGCACCGGCGTCGGAGTGTCGTAGGACCGTTCGGCCAGGGCGCTGGCGAGAGCGGAGTGGGTGGTGGTGAAAGCCACGGGAGCGGGTAGCCTCTGATTGGAGCGAGGGCGGAACGGGGAACGGGCCGCTGCTTCCCCCGGAGCCGGTGCGCCCACGGCGCGCGCTCCGGCGGAAGCCCGCCGCACGGTCTCATCATTCTGGATGATGCGCTTTTAATCCAGCTTGGCCGCGAGCGCCATGGGTTCCGCCGCGCTGCACCGTTGCAGCCGGCGCACAGCGGACCCGCCGTGCCGCGGCGGCAACGGCACCCCGCGACGGACCTCCGATGCGGTCGGGGTCGTGCGCGATGCCTCCTGTAGATTGCAGCCGCATGGATTGCGGGGAAGCCGCAGCCGCGTTTTCGCGCCGCGAACGTCTCCACGACTGGAAGGGCGAGTGACGATCCCTACGCGCGGCGCGGCCGAGCGATTGCAGACGGCGCTCCGGGGCAGTGGCATTTCAGCCTGTACACGCGGCGTCCGCCGTAGAAGTGCGAAGCCGTGTTATCGGCCGTTCCGGTCGTTGTGGATGGCTTCGGCCATTGTCGACAGAACGGGAGGCAGCGGCGGCTTTCGTTGATGTCTGCGCAGTCGGGTGCCAACCCATGCAGATGCCTCCACGTTCATGGCAGGAGGGCGAGGCAGGGGCAGGGATAGCGCCGCGGGCAGGCTCTGCAATCTTTGATTGCGTCTTGGGGCCGCCGGTCTTCGTGCCGGGCTTCGCGCGTGCGGCTCGCGGCGGCAATCCGCCACCGGACGCCTTGACGGACCCGTCCGCCGTGGACGACACCAGACGTCTCCCGCGCCGGCCCGGGACCGGCCTGCGCTGTGTCCGCCCGATGCCTGGCCGGTTTTTCCGAAAACAAGTTGGTGTCCCGTGTCCAAGCCCCAGCCGAAGATCCAGGCCGCATCGCTCGCGCGGGGCGGCGAGGCCGTTCCGTGGACGGCCTATCTCCATCTCCTGGTGATCTATCTGGTGTGGGGCGGCGCCTATCTTCTGGTGAAGCTGGTCGTCTCCGGCGCGGCGGTGATCACGCCGCTGCAGCTCCTGACCGCGCGGACATGGTGCGCCACCCTGCTGCTCGGAATCATCAGCCTCGCGCGAAGCGGCTTGCCGGGGCGGGTGTCGCTGCGCGATTTCGGTCTCTGCGCCGCGTCCGGCGTGCTGATGTGGGCCACGGGCAACGGCTTCGCGACCCAGGCCGCCAAGCACGCCTCATCGAGCTTCATCGTGATGGCGCTCGGCACCATTCCGCTGTGGAGCACGATGCTCGACTGCATCATCGAGCGCTCGGTGCCGGACCGGCGGACGGCGCTGGCGCTCGCCGTGGGTTTCGTCGGACTCGGCCTCGTCGTGGGTCCTGCTCTGTTCGCCCACGGCGCGATCGTCGAGCAGGGCTACGAAGGGCTCACCATCCTGCTGCTCGTCACCGCCGGGGTGACGTGGTCACTCGGCACCATCCTGCAGCGTCCGCTCGCGGGTCGGCTCGATCCCGGCTGGGCGGCGACGATGCAGGTGGGCACGGCGGCGGCGGTGGTGTC
>JAEZMP010000464.1 GCA_023442215.1 Pseudomonadota bacterium | reverse complement strand
TGCAGGAGGTGCCCGGTCCGGCGGATATCTGGAAGGGCAGTTGCTGATTGCAATGCCGACCATGGGCGACGACCGCTTCGAGCGGACGATAATCTATCTCTGTGCCCATTCGGCCGAGGGGGCGATGGGAATCGTGCTGAACCAGCTCGCCGCCAATGTCTCGTTCGGCGATCTCCTCGCCAAGCTCAACATCGTGACGCCGCGCGATGCGATCCGCCTGCCGCGCCACGCGCGCGACATGCGGGTTCATCGCGGCGGGCCGGTCGAAACGGGACGCGGCTTCGTGCTGCATTCGGACGACTTCCGCATCGAGAACTCGACGATGAGCATCGACGGCGGCGTCTGTCTGACGGCGACACTCGACATCCTCAAGGCCATTGCCGAAGATCGCGGGCCGGACAGGGCGATCCTTGCGCTCGGCTATGCGGGCTGGGCACCGGGGCAGCTTGAGGGAGAGATCCTCGCCAACGGCTGGCTGACCTGCCCGCCCGATCCGGATCTCTTGTTCGACGCGGCGGTAGAGACCAAATATAGCCGTGCTCTTTCGAAGCTCGGCGTTCATCCGGCGATGCTCTCGAACGAGATCGGCCACGCCTGAGGGGCCTTCATCACAGGTTGTCCCGGCCGCGAGGGCGTGGACCGGGAGGCGGCGGCGCTTGCGGCAGCGGGGCCGGGCCGGTAGGATCATTCGGTTATCTCGTCGCCTAAACTTCATCCCGACGATGCAAAAGGACGCAGGCGCTTGCGCTATGTGAGCACTCGGGGGCAGTCGCCCGCACTCGGTTTTCTGGACGTTCTCGTCGCCGGCCTCGCCCGCGACGGCGGTCTCTACGTGCCTGAAACCTGGCCACACTTCACCGATGTCGAAATTGCCGACCTTGCCGGTCGCCCGTATGCCGACGTCGCCCATGCCGTCATCCGCCGGTTCGTCGACGGTGAGATCCCGGACGCCGATCTGTACGGCATGATTGAGGCGGCCTATGCCACGTTCGGCCACGCGGCGGTGGCGCCGCTGGTGCAGCTTGCGCCGGGCCACTTCCTGCTTGAGCTGTTCCACGGGCCGACGCTCGCCTTCAAGGACGTGGCGATGCAACTGCTCGCCCGGCTGATGGAATATGCGCTCGCCCGCCGCGGCGAGGCGGCGACTATCGTTGGGGCGACCTCGGGCGACACCGGGGCATCCGCCATCGAGGCCTTCCGAGGCCGCGAGGGCGTGGACATCTTCATCCTGTATCCGCACGGGCGCGTGTCGCCGGTGCAGCGGCGGCAGATGACCACGGTGCTGGACGACAATGTCCACACGCTCGCCGTGGACGGCACGTTCGACGACTGCCAGTCGATCGTGAAGGAGATGTTCAACGACCATGCCTTCCGCGACCGCACGCAGCTCGCCGGCGTGAATTCGATCAACTGGGCGCGCATCGTCGCGCAGGTGGTCTATTATTTCACCGCCGCGGTGGCGCTCGGCGCGCCGGCCCGTCCCGTCAGCTTCACTGTGCCGACCGGCAATTTCGGCGATATCTTCGCCGGCTATGTCGCTCGCCGCATGGGGCTGCCGATCGAGCGGCTCGTGGTGGCGACCAACGTCAACGACATCCTGTGGCGCTCGTTCGAGAGCGGCCGCTATGAGGTGAGGCAGGTGGTGCCGTCCACCTCGCCGTCGATGGACATCCAGATCTCTTCGAATTTCGAGCGGCTGCTGTTCGAGGCCGGCGATCGCGACGGCGGACGCATCCGCGCGCTGATGGCGGACCTCGCCCGAACCGGGGCGTTCACCATCGATCCCGCCGCGCTCGATACGATCCGCACCCTGTTCACGGCGGGCCGGGCCGACATCGACGAGACCCGCGACACCATCGGCCGTGTCGCCGCTACCTGCGGCTACGTGCTCGATCCGCATTCGGCTGTCGGGGTCGCGGTCGCCGAGCGGGCGCTCGACCGCGCCGTGCCCATGGTGACGCTCGCCACCGCCCACCCGGCGAAGTTCCCGGATGCGGTTCGGGAGGCGACCGGCGTCGAGCCCGCGTTGCCGGCGCGCCTTGCCGATCTCATGGAGCGGCCGGAGCGGTTCACCCGCATCGCCGCGGCAAAAACGGATGTGGCGCGCTTCATCGAAGAGCGCTCCCACGCCGTCAAATCGGAGGTCTGAGGACAGATGGCCGTTACGGTTTCCCACCTCGCGAACGGCCTGACCGTCGTGACCGAAGAGATGCCGCACATCGAGAGCGCGGCCCTCGGGGTGTGGGTCGGAGCAGGCTCCCGGTCGGAAGACGAGCGTGAGCACGGCATCTCCCACCTGCTCGAGCACATGGCGTTCAAGGGCACGCGCCGCCGTTCCGCGCAAGCGATCGCCGAGGAGATCGAAGCGGTCGGCGGCGAGCTCAATGCCGCGACCAGCGTCGAGAATACCTGCTATTACGCGCGGCTTCTCGGCGACGACGTGCCACTCGCGATCGACATCCTGTCCGACATCCTGAACGAATCCCTGTTCGACCGCGCGGAGCTGAAGCGCGAGCAGAACGTCATTCTCCAAGAGATCGGTGCCGCCTACGACACGCCCGAAGACCACGTCTTCGACCTGTTCCAGGAGGCTGCCTGGCCGGAGCAGCCGCTCGGGCGGCCCATCATGGGGACGCCCGAATCGGTGAAGAGCTTCACCTCGGGCGACATCGCCGGCTATCTCGGCACGCACTATCGCGGGCCGGCATCGGTGCTTGCCGCGGCTGGCGGCGTGCGCCACGACGAGATCGTTCGTCTCGCCGAGGAGCGGTTCTCCGGGTTCTCGCGGGAAAGCGCTCCGGTTGCCACCGGCGCGCGCTATCGCGGCGGCGACCGTCGCCAGGTCCGCGACACCATGGAAGCGCAGTTCGCCCTCGGCTTCGAGGGGCGCGCCTACGGCTCGCCCGACTATTTCGCCGCGCAGATGCTGGCGGCGGTGCTCGGC
>JAEZMP010000448.1 GCA_023442215.1 Pseudomonadota bacterium | reverse complement strand
ACCGAGCACCGTGCGCGGCAGGCGGATGTCGAGCAGCACCAGCCGCTCGCGCGCGACCGACGGCGTCACCTCGGCATCCGAGATCAGGGACGCGAGGACGCGGGGCAGGGCATCGAGCGATATGCCCGTCGGCCCGATGGCGACGGACAGGACGACCGCGACCGCGAGCAGGACGGCGGCGACGGCGATGCCGAGCCGGGCGCGCCCGGATCGGTCCCCACGCCTTGCCACCCGCCCCGTTCGGCCGGCCGGCTTTCGGGGGGCGGGGCGGCCGTTCACATCCATCGCGGCGGCGGGCGCCTGCGGTGGGGGTGGACGGCGCTCGGCGCCATCCTGCCGGACATCGGCGCGGGCGACGGTCATGGCGCGTCTGCGGTGCAGGCGGGGTCGAGCGCGTGGCACAGTTCCAGCGCGGCCTCCGGGGTCCGCGGGCCGAAGCCGAGCAGCGCCAGCCCATCGACCTTGATCAGTCGTTTGCCTTCGGCAGCGGGCACCATGCGGAAGGCCGGCATGGCGAACACCTCGTCGGCGGACGCGCTCGCCTGGGCATGAGCCATCATCACGACGGCGTCCGGCGCCGCCTCGACGATCGCCTCCTCCGTCATGCCCTTGTAGCCCTCCACGCCGGCTGCGACGTTCTCCGCGCCTGCAAGCCGGATCGCGGCGTCGGCGGCGGTGCCGGAACCCGCGACCATCGGCTGCCCGTTGCGCAGCGACAGCACGAACATGACGCGAACCGGCTTGCCGACCTTCGCCCGCGCTGCGGCGAGACGGTCGAAACCGTCCTGCACATGGCGGGCGAGCGCCTCACCCTTGTCCTTCTCGCCGATGACGCCGGCGATGAAACGGATGCGGCTTTCGACGGCCTCCGGGGTCCTGGCATTGTCGATGATGACCATCGGCACCGTGGAGGAGGTCAGAACGTCGACCGCCGGCGGCGGGCCGACATCGCCTTCGGCCACGATCAGCGTCGGTGCCTCGGCGAGAACGCCCTCCGGCGCAAGGGAGCGGAGATAGCCGACATCGTCCTTGGTCTTCAGCGCTTCAGGCGGATAGAGGCTGGTCGAATCGACCGCCACGATATTGTCGCCGTGGCCGAGCGCGTAGAGGATTTCGGTCACGGTGCCGCCGACCGAAACGATGCGGCTGGTATCGGTGATTTCGACGGTTCGGCCACGCCCGTCCGTGACGGTCTCGGCGGCCGAGGTGGGCGCGGTTGCGAGCGGCGTGAGGCAGGCGACGGCAACGGCTATCCCGGCGAGCCGCCCCGAGGCGAGTGGGCGCCGGCCAGCGGTGGCGCGGTCGCCTGCGGCGATCGCTTGGACGGAGGCAGCCGTCGGTCCGGGAAACTGGCTCGCCGCCATCACGCGCGCAAGGAAACCGCTGCTGCTGCTACCCATGGGAACTCTCGATCCGTTGGTCCTGTCCCCGGCGGCCGGATGTCCGCAGACACGTGCGTGTCTCGCTCGGCAGCGGGATGATCATGGCCTACGGCGCCGGAGGAGGCCCGGATTACCGAAAGGCGTTCCTCACTCCTAATCGCACCGCGTCCGCCGCGCAACATTTCTGCAAATCATTCGCAACTGCTTAGAGAAGATATAAAGAGGCACGCGATTTCGGCCGAAAGGCATGGTTTATTGCAGGCGAATGCGCGCACACGGCCGGCGAGCATCCTCATGCGATTTCGGCAGGGCTGCCCTACATGACCTAAATTTAACGCGGAAATCCGCTGCGATGCGCCAAGATCGCGTGCTTGGTCTGATGCGGTGCGCTGCGCACCTCGAGGTTCCGGGATGCGACTGGACTACTTCACCTTTGCGTTCACCGGATTGATGGTCGCTGTCCTGATGGGCGGGGCGATGCTGGCATCCGCACGCCACAGCAAGGACGGTGCCGCGCTCGGCTGGTGGGGCGCGGGCTACCTGACGAACGCGCTGGCGATCGGCCTGTTCGCGGTGCGCGGCAGCGTGACCGAGGCGGCCGTGATCATCGGCGCCAATGCGCTGCTCCTGTCCGGATCGGCGTTGATCTGGTGCGGCCTGCGGCGGTTCGACGGTCGGGCGGAATCGCTCTGGCTGGGGCCGCTGGCGGTACTGGTCTGGCTCGGGCTCTGCGCGATTCCGGCGTTCTATGCCTCGATGGAAGCACGGGTGATCGTTGCGTCCCTGCTGTCGGCCTCCCTGTCGGCGATGTGGACATTCGAGCTGTGGCGTGGGCGCGAGGAACGGTTGCCGTCGCGCCGTCCGCTGACGGTGGCGGCCGCCCTGCACGCCTGCTGCATGCTCACGCGCGTCGGATTCGCGATCGACGGTCGCCTGCCGTCGATCGACGGGAGCGTCGACGTCCTGCACCTGAGCCAGGCGATCGATCTCTCGATGGTGTTCTTCGCCGTGATCGGCGGACTGCTTCTCGTCTCGATGAGCAAGGAGAGAGCCGAGCGTGTCCAGCGCAGCATCGCGCGGGTGGACGGGCTGACGGGCGTCCTCAATCGCGGTGCGTTCACCGCGGAGGGCGCACGCCTGCTGGCGACGGCACGCCGCGCCGGAACATCGGTTGCGCTCGTCGTGTTCGACATCGACCGCTTCAAGCGGATCAACGACACGTTCGGCCATCCGACCGGCGACCGCGTCATCCGCCGCTTCGCCACCTGCGCCGCGGAATCGCTGCGCGAGGGCGACATGCTCGGCCGCATCGGCGGTGAAGAATTCGCCGTCCTGCTGGCTGGCGCGGCACCGCAGGAGGCGACGGCCGTCGCGGAGCGGGTCAGGCTCGCGTTCGCCGCAGCGACCCGTGAGCATGACGGTCCGGCGGCGACGACGGTGAGCGGTGGTCTTGCCTGCGCGCGTGCGCAGGACACGGATCTGGCGGACCTGATGATGCAGGCCGATCGTGCGCTCTATCGGGCCAAGCGCATGGGCCGGGACCGCATCGTCGCCGATACCACCATCGTGCCGATCGGACCGCCGGCCGAGGCAGGCATATCCCCCGCCCGGCCGCGGCCGGATTCGGTGGCCTGATCACGGCCGCACGATGCGACGATGATCAGGAAAACAGCGAGTCGATATCGTCCTGGGACACGACGTCCTTGTCGGTGATCAGCGCCGGCCCGTTCAGCAGGGCCTCGTCGCCGGTCCGCTGGCCGAACGCGGAGGCGCCCTCCGGCTGCTTGTCGTCGTCGACGCCCCAGATCTCGATCATATGTTCGATGCGCTCTTCCACGAAATGGAGCAGCCGGACAACCTTGCTGATGCGCTGGCCGGTGATGTCCTGGAAGTTGCAGGCCTCGAAGATGCGGATGACCTGATCCTGGATCGCGGCGATCTCGCCCTGATGCTCCTCGCTCACGTGCTTGGAGATCCGGGCGGCTGCCTCGTCGATCCGCTCGGCGGCGCTGAGGATCGTGTCCGTCGCGCTTTCGGTGTCCGATACGACAGCATCGAGCTCGTCCGTCGCCCGGCTGAAGGATTCGGCTTCCTTGTCCGCACGAAGCGTGACGATCTCGTAGCGCGTTTTCTGGATCGCATGCTGGATCTGCTCGATGTCGAGCCGCAGCGAATCCTCTCCGCTGCGCAGCAAAGCCTCGCGATCTCGCTTGCCGATCTGCTCGGTAAGCTCGCGCAACTCCATCAATTCCTGGAATATCCGACCGAGATGATCGGAAACCAGGGTTCGTATTTCGGATTCGACGGATCGGCCAGGGGCGCCAAAACCCTCCTGGATCCCAAGAGTTTCGACGCGAAACGGTCTGCGGCCGCCCGACATTCCTACCCCCGCAGTTTCAGCCATCCCATAGAAGGACAGCTTATCGTTGACCCGATTCCCGGGGAAGCCCTTATCGTGGTGACATGCAAGCCTCGAGCAAGATTAGGCGGGCTAAAACTAGAGCGTTCATGCTGGTGATCGCTTCGTCATGGGAGCTTTGCCTGCTGAGCGCTTTCGGAGCGTGCCAATGGCCCTTGATCATTCGATGCCCATCCTCGTGGTCGACGACTACAAGACCATGATCAGAATCATCCGTAACCTGTTGAAACAGGTCGGCTTTGAGGACGTCGACGAAGCGTATGACGGGTCCGAGGCGCTTGCGAAGATGAAGCAGCGCACCTACGGGCTCGTGATCTCCGACTGGAATATGGAGCCGATGACCGGCTACGAACTCCTGCAGCGGGTTCGCAGCGACGAGGCCCTGAGCGAGACGCCGTTCATCATGGTGACCGCCGAGGCGAAATCGGAGAACGTGATCGCCGCCAAGAAGGCCGGCGTGAGCAACTACATCGTCAAGCCGTTCAATGCCCAGACCCTGAAGGGCAAGATCGAGAACGTCTTCGAACGGGCATGACGTGCCAGTGGCACGGGAAGGGCCGGAAGGGCGTCCGCGGACGCCACGACGGGCCCTCCGTGCAGCCGGTGCGTGGCCGCGCCCGGTCTTTTCTCCCCTCTGCCTTGTGTTGCGTCCTGCTTCTGGCAGGCTCCTCCGCTCTGTCGCCCGCATTCTCCGGTCTCGGACGCGAACTCGTCGCCGCTGGTCCGGCGCCTCATGAAGGACCGGCTGCGGCAGGAGCCGACTACCGGCCGCGGGGCGAACGCCGGCGTCTTCTCACGGTCGCTGCGACGGGCGGACTTGCGACACCGGACTTTATTCCGGCGCCCGACCGCTATCCAATCGAAGAAGAGCTTTCCGCCATTCTGGAAATGACGCCGGCGGACCGCAATGTCGTGTCCGAACTGCCATCCGGTTCGCGGCTCTCGGTCGTCGCATCCTCGTTCTTCGTGGGCGCCGGCGGACCGGACTGCCGCAGTTTCTCCTATGTCTATGAAGGTGTCGGCGGTGTAACCGCGGCCGTCGAAGGAGAGCGGTGCCGCTACTCCGCCGGAATCTGGTTTGCGAGCCGATCGGACCGGCTGCTGAACGCACCGGACCCGGAATCGGAGGGCGCAGCAACGGACACGCCGGCAGGGGCGCCGTTCCGCGGTGTCGGGGCAGCGGGACTGGTCCAGCCCGACGCCGGCGGGGCCGATGCGGTTGCGCCCACCGGTCCGGTCGTCGGTATGCAGTCCGGAACACCTGCGCCGCCGTTGCCAGAACCGGGCGCCGTTCCGCGCGTGCCCGGCGGCGTGTCGCCGGGGAGGGGCGACGGCAAGGTCGCGGCCGTCGATGTGCCGCCGCCCGAACCTGCATCGCCCCAGCAGGCGTTGTCGGGATCGGGATTGCCGAGGCGCATCATTCTTCCCTTCGCCATCGACGCACGGGGCGGCGGGCAGATGCGCGCCGAGATGCTTCGCCTGCTACGATCGCTGATGTATCTGCCGGTGGACCCGTCGGATCCGTCTCCCAGGATGGTCGAGGACGCCATCGCCGCCTTCGCGGCCGACGAGCGGTTCAATCTTCCGGTCGCCGACGCCCTGCTGCTTGAGCGGCTTCGCGCTGCGGCGTCCCGCGTGACCGCCGCACCGCGATGTGCGACCGCAACGTTTCCAGACACGTTGCCGCTTTGCGTTGACCCGCGCTGAGGCCACGGCCGCGCGGGACGTTTGCAAACCGGGCGTGGGGAGCGAAGCCCGGGCGGTTGAGGCCTATGGCGCAATTGTGCTCGGATCTGGAAGCATTTGGAGGCCTGCAAACGTTCTGACCGGGCACTGCGTTCCAAGCATGCGACATTATGACCAAAAATGGGCGGAGCATTCGATCAGGTTTAAACGCGACCGCTTTGCAGAAGGTTTTTGTTAACAGTTGCAAAGCCGCACCGGTTCCTCGGCGAAGACAGCTTCATGACAGTATGCCCGCTTTTCCCGCACCCCTCGGCAATTTGTGCATTGCGGCGTGCCAGATCCGTCACCTGAACCGCGCGTTCTCGCGTATAAGAAGAGTGAATTTCGAGAGTTACAATTTAAGAGAGCATACCCGCTTTGGTTATGTGGTGCCGGATAGCTCGTTTCATGATTGCAGTGAGCGCCTATCTCCGTGAGTCTCATTCAAGTATAAGAGCTCTAATTTTGAATAAGGAAAATAAGACGCAAATCTCAATTTGACTCCTTTGGCGCTTCTAAGCGAAGATGTGTCACATTGGTTTCCGACGTTTACAAAAGTCGCTGTCAAGAAGACGACTAAGGAACGTTAGGGCTGATGTGTAACATGTGCGGGGGCACGTTATGTATATCTTTATCGAACAGAGGCCGGAGGTCTCTGCTGCGTATGTATCTGGCTTTACAAGGGAAGGTTGGCCTTCCCTTGGATTGCGATCCGAAGAGTTCAGGGAGTGGGTTGAAACCACTTCTGACCAAGATCTGAGATCTGTTCAAGGATTTGTTCTTGGTGACTTCGATGGTCGGCAGAATTATCCCGATCTGATACGGACACATAGCCGGGCGCCGATCATCGCCCTGAGTGAAGTTCGTTCCCTTGAGCAGACTTTGAAACTGTTCTCCGCCGGGATTGACGATGTTGTTCCTAAGCCTGTGCACGTTCGTGAGCTGATTGCTCGATCGGATGCAGTATGGCGTCGGCTCAACATGAATTCCGGGCCGAGCGTTAAAGGTCGGCTCAAAGTTCATTTCGATGGACGTGATCCGGAGATCGACGGCGATCCTTTGCCTCTTCCTCGTCGTGAACGTCTGATACTAGAATACATCGTTAAGAACAGTGGCCGTCGTATTACGAAGGCGCAATTGTTCAACTCGATCTATGGTATCTTCAATCACTCCGTCTCGGAGACTGTTGTTGAAGGTCATATGAGCAAGCTGCGAAAGAAGCTGCGGCAGCGTCTGGGTTATGAGGTCATCGAGGCGAAGCGGTATCTCGGATACTGTTTTGTCGAGCCATCCTGATCTCGCATATCGCAAAAAATTCCGACTAAATGCTGATATTATTCAGATATATCTGAATGTATTTTCTTTCTTGTTTTTATTTTGAGCCGGGTCATCATCGATGATCCGGCTTTATTCGTTTTTATGACGCCTCCGAACACCTGATCTTGAAGTTTCGGCCGGTATTCTCACGCACTTTACCGGCCATTTGAGTGAGGCTAGAGCCGGGTGTGGACCTCGAAGCAAAATAGGTGTTTCTGATAATATTATGTCATAAAATATTTATAGAGAGACGCGTACATTGGCGTTAGCCTTTGATATGCGTCAAAGACGGATTAAGACCGCGCTGGATGAAGGCGTTATATTATGGCTGCGATGGATGTCATGCCTCTGGAGGCTCGCATCCGGATTCGCTTGTAGTCAAACGATGGCGGTAATGTTCTTGCGCGGTCCGTCGCTCCATTCAGACGGTGCATGAGTTGGGCCGAGCATGCGTTGGCAGCGTTGCCTGACGCAGTGCAGCAGGCCCGGCGCCGTATTCTGGCTCGTGTTCCGGGCTGCCGAACGCTGTTGCGTCTTGCAAACTTCGGTCGATCGGCCACACAGGGGCGTTGGCTTCGCGCGGTCTTGAACTGGCTCGCGTGCCGCCGGACAAGGGTGGCGCGGACCGGGGCGGACTTCGCCTCTCCCCGCGACTGCATTCGCCTTCGACCCGACGATCTGGTCGGACAGCTGGGGTCCTACCTGCAGAAAGACTTCGACCGCGGGGTCCACGAGCCAAAGCCGGTGGCAACCAGATTGGTGATGACGGCGCAGATGTAGCGCTTCTGCGCCGGATTGTTGTTCGGCCCGGCGTGGTATCGCGCGACCGCCATTGTCCAGCTGCCCTCTCGGGCCCGAAGCGTCTTCAGGAATCTCGCCGCGTAGTCGACGTTCGTCCGCGGCTCCAGCATCGCCTCCAGCGAGGGGAACTGGTCGCGGTGGAAGTAGTGGTTGATCTGCATGCAGCCGAGATCGATCAGCTTCGCCCCGCTTCTCCGCGCCTCGTTGAACCGGCGGATCGCGTCGCCCCGGCTCGTCGCGAAGTAGGACTTGCCCTCGATGTTCATGGCATTCGGCTGCAGCGAGCCCTTGCGGCCGGTCTCCGTCAGGCCCACTGCATAGAGGATCGCAATGGGAACCCCATAGCGCGCGGAAGCGCGCGTCATCTCCCGTTCGCACACATTCTGTGCTGCGCTGGCGGCAGGCGCCGTGGCGAACAGGGTCAGGCTAGATATAAACGACGCCAGCAACACGGCCTTGAGTTGTTGGATCGGCATTCCCGTTGGCTTCTTTCTGTGTCGATTGGTCTTGCGAGCCCTGGCCGCCCTGACGCTGCGGCTGAGCATCCTGGCGCGGGTTGCCGCCGTCGGTTCCCGCGTTGCCGTTGAAGGCCCCGTTGAAGGCGGGGTTCGGCGCGGTGGACACCTGCGGCCGGAGCGCCGAGCCCGTGGAGCCGATATCGATCGAGACGACGTCGGTGTCGTAGCCGGCCTCTCGCAGAATGTGCTTGAGGGCATGGCTGTCGCTCGCGAGCATTTCCGCCGTTTCCGGCTTGCTGGCGCTGACGCGCAGGTCGAGCGCGTTGCCGACCAGCCTGAGCCGGATGGTGACGTCGCCGAGGGCATCGGGCTTCAGCCGGATGTTCAGGACCCGCACCGCGTCGCCGGACGCAGAAACGTTCGACAACTCGCTGAGGCGCGCTGCGGCGGCGAAACCCGTCCCGGTCTGCGCTGACGCCAGATTTCCCTGTCCGCTGGCCGAACGTGCGGCCGACAGCACTTCGCGGGCGACCTGCGTCATCGGCGGCTCGAACCCGGTCGGATCGCCTTGATCGGATGACGAACCAGCTTCCGACGTGATGGTGTCCACATCGCCAGACGTGGCGAATTCGTCCGCTCCGGACGTGCCTGCCCCTTCCTCCGCGGTCCTCGCCGCCTTTTCTTCGGTGCCGCGCAGCCGTGCCTCGGCACCGCGTGCGGATCGCCGGCCACCGGCGTCTCCGGTCCGATCCTCCCGCGATACCGCTCCGGCCACCGAAGCCTGTTGCTGCGCGCCGGCGGTCGCCTGGCGGGTTACGTCCGTCGCGGCAAGCAGGGCTGTCAGATCGTTTCGATTGGCGATCGGACGCGAGGCGGCCGCGCTGTCCGACGAACCTTGGCCGTTCTGCCGCTCGGTCGCGCCAGTGCCCTGCGAGGCGGCTTCGGGGGCGAGTACGGGAGCGAAATGGGTTTCACGACCGAAGATCTCCATGCGGACGATCTTCGATGTCTCACCGCTGCCTGTGATTCTGCCCGCCTCCGCATCGAGGGCGGATTCGGCGGCCGTGCCGTCCTTGCCCTGGCGAAGCAGGGCGAGAGCCAGTTCCGCGTCGCTTGGGCCGGCCCCGGTATCATTACCGTCTGTATCCACAGCCTGGCCCCCAGGCGGCTGTCCCGCCACCTGCGCCGCAAGCAGATCGGCGAAGCCCGACGGCACGGCGACGAGCGTCATCGTCTGCGCGGTTGCCGTCTGCTGGGCGCCGGCGTCGAGACCCGTCGTCTCATCGGCATCCACGGTTCCGGTGCCGCCGTGTTCGCGCCCGCCATGACCGGAGCCCGGCCGGCCGTCCGCATCACGTTCGGCTTCCGCCGCATCGTCCTGGCCGTATCGCCGCTGTCCGACATCGGAAAGGACTGAGCCGAAGTCCGACCCGCCGGCCGCGCCGCGGGCCTGATTGCCGGCGGTCGAACTGCTCCCGGCCTTGGTGGCCCGGACATCTCCTGGCGTGCTCGTGGGAAGGCCGACATCGAGTCTGGTCATTCTGGGGCGTCCGCTAGGAGTGAATCGACGGCGCTGAGTACGCTGTGGGCCTGGGCCACCGCGGCCGGCGTGTCCGCCGCCGGCTGCGGCTGCGCCGTTCCCGCGGCGGTCTGGGAACCCGCGGCGGCCGGACCCGCAGGCGCACCTGGCGTGGCACCAGCCGCATCGAGCGGGGCGGCGGCCTCAAGCGGCATGTTGGCGTCCGCGACCTGGGCGCCCGTGGTCTGGACAAGCTTGCCGTCCGGAATCGCAGCCGTGCGGATCAGTTCGGCGGCCCGGATCGCCGCCGTCCGCAATGCCGCATCCTCCGGCGGCAACTTGCTTGCATCGGATGCCTGAAGGCTGCCGATGCCGCGCTCCAGTCCATCCGGCGTGACCGCAAGCGCCGCACCACGATAGACGAGCGCGCGGGCCT
>JAEZMP010000443.1 GCA_023442215.1 Pseudomonadota bacterium | reverse complement strand
TTGGCCAGCTCGCGCGCTTCATCCGGGGTCAGGTTGATGCGCCGGGCGCCGATCACGGCGGAGACCTGCTTCAGGCTCTCCTCGTTCATGGTTCTGGCGAGGATCGCATAGGCCTCGCCGAACGGGTTGATGCGGTCGATCAGGTCGATATCGAGCTCCCGGACATCCATGGCGAACCGGCGGACGCCATCGACGAAGGCCGTGTTGGCGCCCATCTCGTCGCCATTATGCGCGGCGGAGGCGACCTGCTTGGCCTTCTGGGTCAGGTTCAGGGCGGCGATGGCGTGCTGGCGCACCGCTTCCTGGTCCTCGACATCCAGTTCGGGGAACTTGTCCTTGATGATCTTGCCCATGCGGAGCTGGGTCACCTCTTCCGCCAGCGTCTCGCCGCCGGCATGTTCGCCGTCGAACAGGCCGCGCGTGATGGTGGTCTTGTCCTGCACGAAGGCGGCGATGACCTCGTTGAGGTCCTCCCGGCAGATGCGCTGCGCCTCTTCGCTCTTCGGGGTCACCAGCCCCTTGATCTCGATCTGGAACCGCCCGCTTTCCTCGTTGAAGCCGACATTGCAGGCGTTGGGGTTGTAGCCGCCGTCGCCATAATCGAAGCCGGGCGTCGGGCCATTCTGTGGGTTGCCGTTCTGCGGGTTTTTGGGCTTGAACTCGAAGCGCGGGGCCAGCACCTGTTCCATCAGCAGGCTGGCGGCGATGGCCTTGAGCGTGTCGTTCACCGCCTCGGTGACGGCCTGTTCCGAAGCGTCGGGCTCGGCGATCAGATTGGTGAAGCGCGCGCGCGTCTTGCCCTTCGCGTCGCGGGTGGCGCGGCCGATGATCTGAACGATCTCGGTCAGGCTGGAGCGATAGCCAACGGTCAGCGCGTGCTCGCACCAGATCCAGTCGAAGCCTTCCTTGGCCATGCCCAGCGCGATGATGATGTCGACATGGTCGCGATTGTTCTTCTGGGCCGGGTCCTTCAGCGCGGCGGAAACGCGGTCGCGTTTGGCGCCGTCGTCGTCCACGAGGTCGGCGATGCGCAGCACGCGGCCCTCTCGCGTCTTCACCAGATAGAAGCCGGTGGCCGGATCGGTGCCCTGCCATTCGCCGAGCGACTCGATGATGTGCTCCACCTCCTTGATCTTTTCCTTCGTGCTCTCGCGTGAGTTGACGGAGGGGATGTGGACAATGGTCTTCTCCGCCGGGTCCAGTACTTTCATGATATCATCGATATAGCTGTCGGAATAAAAGAAATAGCCGATATCGAGCGACTTGAGATACTCGTAGCCGTTGAGCTGCTCGTAATAGGTATAGGTGACCATCTCGAACTTGGCTTCGTCCTGCGGGCTCAGGACGGGGTCCGCGTCGCCGCGGAAATAGGAGCCGGTCATCGCCACCACATGCACCTTGCCGCGCGCCACGAAGGCGCCGAGGTGCAGGCCGAGCTTGTTGTCGGGATTGGCGGAGACGTGGTGAAATTCGTCGATGGCGATGAGGCGGCCGTCGAACGCCTCCACGCCGAACCGGTCCACCGCGAAGCGGAACGTGGCGTGGGTGCAGACCAGCACCTTGTCGTCGCTGGCGAGGAACTCGCCCACCGCGTTCACCTTGCCGCCGCCGTCGCCACCGGGGGCGTTGCAGAGGTTCCAGCGGGGCGCCACCACCCAGTCCGCCCAGAAGCCGTGACGGCTCAGCGCCTCGTCATGGAAGCTGGAGCCGATGGATTTTTCCGGCACCACGATGATCGCCTGCCGGACGCCCTGATTGTGCAGCTTGTCCAGCGCGATGAACATGAGCGCCCGGCTCTTGCCCGAGGCCGGGGGCGACTTGATGAGCAGATATTGCTCGCCGCGTTTCTCATAGGCGAGTTCCTGCATCGGCCGCATGCCGAGGGCATTCGCCCTGGTGGAGTTGCCATTGCGCAGATAGGAGACCGAGACGGAGGGGATGTGCCGGGTGGTTTCAGTGGTCATGGTTCTCCCCCGCGAAATGCCGCTCGAAGGCCGCCACGCTGCCATAGGTTTCCACCACGCGCGTCTGCACTTTCCGCATCATGTCGGAACCACGCTCCGGCCAGCCGTGATGTTCGAACATGGCCTTATAGCTGCCGCCGAACCGGGCGCTGGCGACTTCGGAAATGGCCCGGGCATCGCCGCCCGGCGCGTATGTCGATTTCATATGTCGAGCTCCCCGCCTTCCAGTCCCGTGTCGGCCACAGCCTTCTTCCGGCGCGCGCCGGCCGCCTTGGGCTTCGCCTGCGCGCCGACCATCCTGGTATAAAGCTCGAACAGCTTTTCCAGCCGCTCGGTGTCGTTGCGGAACCGGCGGCCGATATAGATGCGCTCCAGCACCTCGTCGTTGCGGTCATGGGCGGCGCGCAGATCGGCGGGCATCGTGTCGGGGTCGTAGAGATCGGCGATGGTGGCCGGAAAATGCGCCTCGCGCACCAGCAGAATGTCTTCCGCGCAGCGGGTCAGGTCGGCCTTGTTCTTCTCGGTGAGCGGCGGCACGGGGAAGGTGTTCCAGCCGAGGGTGTTGGAGTAGGAATAATCGGTTCGAAGACGCCCGCAAATTGCGTCGATCCAAGAAAGGTGAAGCTCTGATGTGATGATTGCGAGCGTCCACAGGGGGGCATTCGGAATATAGAAAGCTTTATTGGTCGGAATGACCGATTGATCAGCTACGCCCGCCGGAAAATAATCCCTATTCTCGGACGACACGATCGGAACAAATATCTTGGCCGGATCGTCACCCTTGCGCTCTCGGAACTGATGCGGCCGTTGCGCTAGCTTGTTCACTGCGGCATCGTCGGTTTCAAGCCGATCTTTTCTGACGCTCTCAATTCTTTGGCGGATCGCATCTATAGAGGTGACTTGAGGCAGCTCATCGTCTGCAATCCACAGACAATAGCGTTCCTTGCCATTGATGTACTCCGTTGAGCCGATGAAGCGGCGAACCAAGTTTGACGTAAGACCACTGCGCAACAGAGCATCTTTCTCGTCTGGCTCCAAAATCAGACCCGCCGACTTCGAGTAATAAACCCCATACTCCATCTGAATCGATGTGAATTTTGGCTTCTTTTCCGCAGGGACAAATGAAATGCTATGATCAGTCAAATACGGGTTGATGTTTGTGACCTCTCTGACGCTTTCGCCAGTGTAAATCCATCGCGGTCCATTGGGATTACGATCCACACCAGTCACGACAACCGTTACCCCGGCCTTGTTCGCTGCAAGGTTCGACCACTTAAAGGACGTGTGAGCGAAGCGGACCCTAAATCCGCGCTGCTGTAGCAACGCCCAAGTTATTGGGACTTGTTGTCCTTGGCAAAGGCTATTCGTCGCCACAAAGGAAAAGGGCGCATAGCAATAATCGTTGTAAAGAGCCGCTTTCATCAGCCACGCCCCGACGTAATCGACATTTTTCCATTTTGTGGTTACGCCGGAGAAAACTCTCTCCAGATCCTCTTTCTCTTGAGTGCCCTGCTTGCGTGTTCCCTTGAAGGGCGGATTCCCGCAGATATACGTCTCCCCACCC
>JAEZMP010000521.1 GCA_023442215.1 Pseudomonadota bacterium | reverse complement strand
CCCTCGACGGCGTCAGCCGCCAGCTGGCGGTGATCGGGGCAAGCGAGCACTGCATCGCCACGCACCCGAGCGACATGGCGGTCGCCATGCGGGCGCTCGATGCCACCGTGGAGACGGTTTCGGCCGGGGGCGATACCCGGTCTATCCCGATCGCGGCGTTCTACACCGCGCCGGGCGACACGCCCCACATCGAGACCGTGCTGCAGCCCGGCGAGTTCATAACGGCCGTCGCGCTGCCGCCGCCGCCCGGCGGCCGCCACTTCTACTACAAGGCCCGTGACCGGGCATCCTATGCGTTCGCCCTCGTCTCCGCCGCCGTCGTGGTGCGGCCGGACGGCTCCGGCCGCGTCGCGCTCGGCGGGGTCGCACACAAGCCGTGGCGCGTGGAAGCCGCCGACGAGGCCATGCCCGACGGGGCCGACGCCGTCGCGGACCTCCTGCTCGCGGGCGCCGCCCCGACGGAGGACAACCGCTTCAAGCTGTCGCTCGCCCGGCGCACGCTGGCGCTGCTGCTCGCTCGCGGGCGATCCCCGAACCAGATCGCAATGGGAGCCCGGCCATGAAATTCGAGCGCGCCGCGCAGGCGAACCCCGCCGACCGCATGGCGGTGATCGGCCGTCCCGTCCGCCGCGTCGAGGGCCCGCTGAAGGTGACGGGCCGGGCGCCCTATGCTTATGAACGGCACGACGCGGTGAAGGATCCGCTGGTCGGATATCCCGTTGCCGCCGGCATCGCCAAAGGCCGGATCCGCGCGATCGACGCCTCGGCGGCGCGCAAGGCGCCGGGCGTCGTTGCCGTCGTCACTGCGCTCGACATGGACACGCTGCCGAAGGACGACAAGAACATCGTCCCTCTGTTCGGTGGCCGCGCCGTGGAGCATTACCATCAGGCGATCGCCGTGGTTGCCGCCGGGACCTTCGAGCAGGCGAAAGCCGCGGCCGGGCTGTTGCGGGTGGACTATGAGGCGGAACCGGCGCGGTTCGACCTGCAGGCGGCGCACGCGGACCTGAACCGCGACGAGGCCGAGCCGGATGCGGCGGTCGGCGATTTCGCGGGCGCCTTCGCGGCGGCACCGGTGACGCTCGACGAGACCTACACCACGCCCTGCCAGAGCCACGCGATGATGGAGCCGCATGCCACGATGGCGGCATGGCAGGACGGCAGGCTGACGGTGTGGACCTCCAACCAGATGGTCGCGTGGAACCGCTCGGCGCTGGCCACGACCCTCGGCCTGTCCGAGGACGACGTCCGCGTCGTCTCGCCCTATATCGGCGGCGGGTTCGGCGCGAAGCTGTTCCTGCGGGCCGATGCCGTTCTGGCCGCGCTCGCGGCCCGCGAGGCCGGGCGGCCGGTGAAGGTCGCGCTGCCGCGCGACATGATCTTCAACAACACCACGCACCGCGCGGCGACCATCCAGCGCATCCGCATCGGCGCGACGGCCGACGGGCGGATCACCGCCATCGCCCACGAAAGCACGTCCAATGCGCCGCCGGACGGCAAGGGCGAGGATGCGACCTTGCAGACCCACGCCTTCTATGCCGGGCCGAACCGGCTGATCGTCAACCGGATCGCGACGCTCCACCTTCCCGAGAGCAATTCGATGCGTGCCCCGGGCGACGCCGCCGGCCAGATGGCGCTCGAGATCGCCATGGACGAGATGGCGGAGAAGCTCGGCATGGACCCGGTCGCGTTCCGTATCGTCAACGACACACAGGTCCATCCGGGAGATGCCTCGCGGCGGTTCTCCCAGCGCCGCTTCGTGGAGTGCCTGCGCACCGGTGCGGAGGCTTTCGGGTGGCGGGCCCGCAACCGCGCGCCCGGTAGAATGAGGCGCGGCGACTGGCTGATCGGCCACGGCGTCGCGGGCGCCTGCCGGGGCGCGCCCGCCACCGCCTCCGGCGCGCGGGTTCGGCTGCAGCCGGACGGAACGCTGATCGTCGAGACCGACATGACCGGCATCGGCACCGGTTCCTACACCATCATCGCCCAGACGGCGTCGGAGATGACCGGCGTTGCGATTGCCGATGTGGACGTGCGGCTCGGCGATTCCACCTTCCCGATATCGTCGGGCTCCGGCGGGCAGTTCGGCGCGTGCAGTTCGACGGCGGGCGTCTACGCGGCCTGCGTGGCGCTGCGCAACGACATCGCACAGCGCCTTCAGGCCGATCCTGAAACGGTGACGTTCGCCGACGGGACGGTGCGCACCGCGAAGGGCGACGTACATTCGTTGAAGGCGCTGGCGGCGGCCGGCGAGATCGTCGCCGAGGACAGGATCGAGTTCGGCGACTTCCGCGACACCTTCGAACTCGCGACGTTCGGCTCGCACTTCGTCGAGGTCGGCGTTCACGCCGCCACCGGCGAGATCAGGGTTCGCCGGATGCTGGCGGTGTGCGATGCCGGCCGCATTCTCAACCCGGTGACCGCCCGCAGCCAGGTGATCGGCGCGATGACCATGGGCGTCGGCGCGGCGCTGATGGAGGAACTGGCGGTCGACGAAAACCGCGGCTTCTTCGTCAACCACGACCTCGCGCTCTACGAGGTGCCGGTGCATGCCGACATCCCCAGGCAGCACGTGATCTTCCTCGATGGCGCCGATGCGGTTTCGTCGCCCCTCAAGGCCAAGGGCGTCGGCGAACTCGGCATCTGCGGCGTGGCGGCGGCGATCGCCAATGCGGTGTTCAACGCCACCGGCATCCGCGTGCGGGACTATCCCGTCACCCTCGACAAGCTGATCGACCGGCTGCCGGCGTTGTGACGGGGCCGGCGGTCCATCGGAGGCCCGCATGTTCATCGATGACGATGCCCGACCGCGCTGCGTTTCCTTCGCGACCGCCGCCCCTCGCATGCGGGTTCGCGCCGGAGACTTTCCGGTTGAACGGCTCCAGGAGCCCGTCGCGCTCGCCGTCCTCGTCGGTGGGACCGCCGGCTTCTACCGCCCCGCCGGCGCGGCAATGGTCGTGGACCGCGCCGGCAACCGCGCCGGCTCGCTGTCGTCCGGCTGCGTCGATGCCGATGTGGCACTCCATGCCGCCGAGGTCGGACGGACCGGTATCGCCAGGACGGTGCGCTACGGCGACGGCTCGCCATTCATGGACATCCGCCTGCCCTGCGGCGGCGGCATCGACGTGCTGGTGCTGCCTGCCTCCAAGACAGAGCTTTCGCCGGCGCGCGCGGCCATCGCCGCGCGGCAATCCTGCACCCTTCGGCTCGGCGAGACGGGGATTGTGCCGGAGTCGACCGAAATTGCGAGAGCGACGATCGAGATCGTTCCCGACCCACGCTTTGTCGTGTTTGGACGCGGGCCGGAGGCGGCGACGTTCGCCAGCCTCGCAGCGTGCCTCGGCTACGAGACCGTGCTGCTCTCGCCGGGCGCCGGCGCACCGGGCGTTGCGGTCCACAAGGCGGTGGAGGCCGTTTCGTTCACGGGGCCGGATTCGCTCGCAACGGTGCCGGTCGATGCACATACGGCCGGGGTGCTGTTCTTCCACGATCACGACGCGGAGGCGGAGATCCTCCAATGTCTGGTTCGGACCAAGGCGTTCTATCTGGGCGCTCAGGGCAGCCGGCGGACCGCCACCCGACGAGCTGAAAGGCTGCGGACGCTCGGCATCACGGAGACAGAAACCGCCCGCGTGCGGGGGCCGATCGGCGCCGTTCCCGCCGCCCGCGATCCGCGCACGCTCGCCGCCTCGGTGCTCGCGGAGGTGCTGGGCGAGGCGCAGGCCTGTCTATGATCCCTGGCGGCGGACGCGGAAGCCTTCAGGTCGTGGTTCTCGCCGCGGGGCGATCCCGGCGCTTCGGCGCACGGGACAAGCTGACGAGCCTCGTCAACGGCCGACCCATGGCGCTCCATGTCGCCCGCCTTGTCGCAGGATTGGCCTGCGGCGCAGCCGTTGCGGTGGTGCGCAATCCAGCCGTGGCGGGACTTTTCCGGTCGCACGGCTTCGCCGTCGTGCCAGCGGCGCGGCAGGACGGCGGCCAGAGCGCCAGCCTGAAGCACGGCCTCGCCAGTGTCCGGCGGCGGGGCGCCAGCCGCGTGCTGGTGCTCCTCGCCGACATGCCGTTCCTGACGCGGGCCGATCTTGAACGCATGGTGCGGCGGCGGGCCTGGCAACCGGCCATGGCACAGGCCGGCGGGCTTGCGATGCCGCCGGCTCTCGTTCCCCGACTGCTATTTCCGTTGCTCGACCGGCTCAAGGGCGATACCGGGGCGGGGGCCATTCTGAGACGGCGGCCGGACCTGCGACGGGTGAACTTGGCCACCTCAAGCCTGATCGATATCGACAAGCCCGGAGCCCCGCACTGTTGAAGGCCAAGAACTTTGCGCTGCCGGGCGAAGCGCTGCCTTATTATCCTGCCGATCTCCTTGCATTTTTGCCGGCTCATCGGCACATAAATTCAAGACGCGATCTGGAACCGGCGCAAATGATGCCAATTTCACTGGACAATCCGAAGCCCGCCGGAGATGCCGGGGACGCCCCGGGCCTCGATGCGCGCCTTGCGTCGCTTCTGGAAGCCATCGAGGCCGAGAAGGTTCCGGAACGCCTGCTGAAGCTCGCCGAGGAACTTCAGGGGGAGCTCGCCCTGAGAAAGCAGCGGCGGAGCCCGAACTGAGGGCTATGTCAGCCGCACGGCCGTCCGGCAGGGCACCTTAAGGCGAGGGTTATCCCGCCTCGTCCGGTCTGCGGGAGGGCTGGCTGCCCAACGGCCAGAGATTCAGAGGCCATAGATCCTGTCCAGCACGCCGGCGACGGCGAGGTGGTTCGCGGTGTCCGGATCGAAGCCGCCGCCTGCGGCGAGGTGGTCCGCCCAGGCGACAATCGCCCGCCCGCCCCAGACATCAGGCGGGCCGGCAAGAGCCTCGCGCCGGGTGCCCCGGCGCAGTTCCGCGGTGAAATCGAAGAACGAGCCGGCGACGTTGGCGAACGACAGCGCGCCCGACGTACCGTGGAAGGTCGCCTCGATGACGGCGTCACAGCCGGCGTTGAGGCCCCACGAACAGGCAAGCCGCGCGACGGCGCCCGTTTCCAGGCCGAGCGTCACGACCGCATAATCCTCGACCTCGTCCGCCGGGCGCCGCAGGCGACGGCCGCCGCGATAGAGGTCGGCCGAGACCGCCTCGACCGGCGCGAAATCGAGCGTCCAGAGTAACAGGTCGACGAGGTGCACGCCGAGATCCATGACGCAGCCGCCGCCGGCGAGCGCCATGTCGTAGAACCATGGCTTGTCCGGGCCGTAGGCGTTGTGGAACGTCAGGTCGACGGCGTAGACCGTCCCGATCTCGCCGGCGCGGATGCGCTCGCGGACGAGCCGCATCGCTTCGACATGGCGATAGGACAGGTCGATGCCGAGCGGCCGGTTCGCCGCGCGCGCGGCGTGGATGACGGCGGCGACTTCGGCGCCGGTCCGGGCGAGAGGCTTCTGGCAGAACACGGCGATGCCCGCTTCAAGCGCGCGGACCGCCTGGGCGGCGTGCAGCGCACTCGGCGTCGCGATCACGATCCCGTCGGGCCGGATGTCGATGAGGTCGTCGAGAGAGCCGACGGCGGAGGCGGCGGGTGAAAGCGCATGCGCTGACGCGACCATGTCCGGCGATGGATCGCACACGGCGCAGGCCTCGGCGAGGCCGGAGGCGAGGACGGCCTCCATGCGGTGCCGCCCAATCCAGCCCACACCGAGGAAACCGAGGCGCAGCGGTGCGGCTTGCGACGACGCAGGGGCAGCCATCGCGCGCGTCATTGCAGCATCACCAGTGCCTTGACGAAGCCTTCCGGGTGGTCGCGGGTGGCGGCCAGCGCGTCACCGAGGCGGGAGAGCGGATAGCGGTGGGTGTAGAGCGGCTCGGGCGACAGCAGGCCGGCTTCCACGGTCGCGATCGCCGCCCTGACGCCGCGCAGATAGACGTCGCGGTCGCGCTCGTGGGCGTTGATCACATCGATGCCCTTCCAGTTCCATTGCTGCATGTTGACTTGGCGGGGACCGTCCTGATGGTAGCCGGCGATGATGAGCCGTCCGCCCTCGGCGACGATGTCGCCGGCGAGATCGAGCGGCCACGGCTTGCCGGTCGCCTCGATGACGCGCTGGCAGAAGCCGCCGCCGGTGAGGTGGCGGACATGGTTCACGACGGTGGCGTGGTCGTCCATGGCGATGACGTCCGCGGCGCCCATGTGACGCGCGAGATCGAGCGACGCCTGCCGCCGGGAAATCGCGATCACCCGTGCGCCCGCGTTCGAAGCGAGTTGCGTCAGGAGCGCACCGAGGAAGCCGATGCCGATCACCGCGACGGTCGCACCCGGCGCGATGTCGGCGCGCCGCAGGATGTTCATCACGCAGCCGAGTGGTTCGCCCGGAAAGGGCCGGCCGTCGAGCGATGCCGGAAGCCGCACCGCCGCCTCGGCGGGGCCGACGTCATATTCGGCATAGCTGTTGCCGAACAGCGTGGCGACGCGGTCGCCGGGCAGGAATGCCGTTACGTCCGGGCCGACCGCGTCGACGAGACCCCAGCCCTCGTGGCCGAGCCCGCCCGGCGCGGTCGGAAAGCTCATCCAGTCCGGCCCCTCGAACGGGGTGACGTTGGAGGCGCAGACGCCGCAGCCTTCGAGCCGGACCCGGATGTCGCCCGGCCCGGGGACGGGAAGGGGAACCGTGCGAAGTTCGAAGGTGCGCGGCGCGACCAGCACCGCGGCCTGCATGGTGTCCGTGCGCGGCGGCGCGGACTCGCGGGGTTCGTCGAGGACGGCAGTCGGCATGGTTCCCTCTCGGACGGGCAGAGCGGAATGGCTGATGGCGGCGGTACGGGCGGACGGTCAGCCGTCGCTGGAGACGAACTTGCTGAAGCGGCTGGTCTTGCCGTCCGCGGTCTTGTCCTGGTGCAGGAAGTCGAGATCGCTCTCGTCGAAGATCCGGAAGAATTCATCCCATGATATTTCTTCCAGATTCTCCTCCGGCTCGCCGAAATCGATCCTTAGGATGCCGCCGGATCCCTTCGTGCGTATGCAGGCCGGCCGGCCGTCCCGCGCCTCGATCCAGCGGCGGATTTCATCGTGATCGCGGGTCTTCGACGCTTCGCTCATGGGGTTCCTCCGAGGCTGGCGCGCACGTCGACGGCGGAATCGCGCCTTTGTGAGAACGGCGCGGCAGGCGGTTTGTTCCGTTTGGCCGGGCGCGCGGAAGGTCAGGCGTCGCCACGCGGCGCGATGCGGTCGACCAGCCGGCCGATCGGCCCGCTGGAATAGGCGAGGCCGTGATAGACCGCGACGGCGAGCCGCCCGCAGCCGAGAGAGGCCGGGGAGGCTGCCTTGTCCGCGCGCCAAACCATTCCGCGCGCCTCAGACGACCGCGAGTCTTCGCTCCGCCGTCGCATCCAGACGCACCACAGGCGGGGCATAGCGGCGGATCATCTCGGCGCAGAAGCCGGCGAACTCGTCGGGAACCAGCGGCGCGCTTGTGTGGTGCGGCATCAGCCCCCGGTGCTCGGGGGTGAAGCAGAACGTCACCGTCACCTCGAACTCCGCGAGCGCCTCCATCTGGCGATCGAACCACGCAAGGGCACCCGGCCGATAGCTGTCAGCCCAGGAAAGCCCGGTGCGCAGGTGGCGGACACCAAGTTCCTTCATGCGGCGCACCGCCTGGTCGAGGCGGGGGTCTTCGAAGTGGAACCACTGCACCAGCCCAATGTGGGGGGCGTGGCGGCGGAACAGTTCGAACGCGGGCTTCGGCGTGTCGTCCTCGCGCAGCAGGCCCATGTAGAAATGCCGGTAATAGGACGAGCCCTCGGCCTCGCGGTGGCGCGTGGTGGCCTCCCACGCGCGCGGCAGGTCATAGAGGCTGTACCAGTGGATGCGCGGCGCGCGGCCGATCAGGAGGTCGGCCGATCGCTCCAGCCCCCAGGCCTGGACCTCCTCCGCGCCGAAGGTCGAGATGCCGACCTCGCTGACCCAGACCGGCAGGTCGGTGACGGCCTGGATCTCGGCGATCCGCTGCGGCCACTCGTGGATCTGCCACAGGTTCCAGTCGAGAGGGAAGCCGTGCACCGCGACAGCATCGAGATGATCGAGCACGCCGAATGTCCGCATCCGCGACATGAAGCCCGGATCGATCGGGGAAATGCCGCCGAGAACCCGGGTGATCGCCGGGTTCTCCGCACCGATGGCATCCGCGGCGAGGATCGCCATCTCGGCGAACCGCGACCAGTCGGGGTCGACCTCCGGATCCCAGTGGGACTTGTTGTTCGGCTCGTTCCAGATCATCGCGGCTTCGATCATTCCGGCCTTCCTTTCGGCGGGTAGACGGCGCCTTCGCCGGCAGGCGGATCGTGGGGGCGGCAGAGATAGACCTCGGCCTCCGGATGCGCGGTGATGGAAAATCCGGCGCTGCGCAGCATGGCCTCCGTGCAGGCGCGGTTCGGAATCCACCAGTTGGTGGGGTCGCCGGCATAGCGGTGCTCGATGAAGTGCAGGCGGGGAAAGGACGGATCCGCGAACGGGTCGTCGCGCCAGAAATCGTAATCCTCCGCCACGGCGCCGGTCTCGGCGCTTCCGCGCTGCATCGACTGGAACACCATGAGGCTGCCGACCACATGCTGGCGCAGCAGGTCGAGCGCCAGCAGCGGGTGCCGCAGGTGATAGAGCACGCCCATGAAGAGAACGATGTCGAACCGCTCGCCGAGCGCGCTGACATCGTAGACCGAGCCCTGGCGGAACTCGATCTCGACGCCCGAGGCCTCCGCGGCGAAGCGCGCCTGGGCGAGATAACGTGGGTCGGTATCGAGGCCGAGGACGCGGCTTGCGCCGCGCCGCTTCATCTCGATCGAATAGAAGCCGGCGTTGCAGCCGACATCGAGCACGGTCTGGCCGGTGAGATCGGCCGGAACGGCATCCGCGAACTTGCGCCACTTCACGGCGGGATAATCGCCGAGAAAATGTTCCGGCGCCGTCCGCACGCCACCGATCTCGATATTGTGGAACCAGGGGCCGAGCTCGGCGATGCGGCGGCGGAGCGCTTCACGGTCGGCGGGCGCCGCAGCCGGTCTCACCGGGGCGGCGGACGGTTTGGTGAAGGGCATTGCTGACGGCATTGCTGATGGCTTGGCCACGGTCATGTCAGACACCTTCGTTCAGGCGGATCAGACGGGCGCCCTGGCCGTCGTCGGCGACGACCGTGATCGACGCCGGATCGATCTCGAAGCGGAAACACCGGTCCGTCGGCAGTCCCAGCGTGTGGCAGACCACGGCCTTGATGACGTCGGCATGGGTGACGAGCACCACGGCTTCCCCGTCGTGGCGGTGGCGCAGAGCAGCCATCCGCGCGAGCACGCGGCGGCCGACATCGTCCATGCTCTCGCCGTTCGGCGTGCGCGCGCTCGCGCGGTCCTCGTTCCAGCGCCGCCATGCCGGATCGGTGTTGAGTTCATCGAACGTCTTGCCGGACCACGCGCCGAAGTCGATCTCGTCGAGATCCGGGTCGACCTCGACAGGGCCGATTTCAGCCAGCACGGAGATCGCCATGGCGGTTTCGCGCGTGCGCTCGCGCGGGCTCGCCACGATCGCCGCGAACGTCTCCCGCTGCATCCGGCGGGCAAGCCGCTCCGCCTGCTCGCGACCGGCCGGGCCGAGGTGAACGCCCTCCATCCGCCCGGCGAGATAGCTGCCGAGGGAATCGTGGGCGGCGTGACGGACGAGATAGAACGTCGTCATTCGGCGGCGTCCCGGGCGCCGGCGTGGCCGTCGATGAACGCCAATGTCCGCTGGCGCGCCTCGGCATCGGTGAACTGGACCGGTGGGGACTTCATGAAATAGCTCGACGGCCCGACGAGCGCGCCGGCGATGCCGCGGTCGAGCGCGAGCCTCGCGCAGCGGATGGCATCGATCACCACCCCGGCGGAATTGGGAGAATCCCAGACCTCGAGCTTGAGTTCGGCATTGAGCGGCACGCCGCCGAATGTCGTTCCCTCCAGCCGGATATAGGCCCACTTGCGGTCGGTGAGCCACGGCACGTGGTCGCTCGGGCCGACGTGAATGTCATCGGGCGACAGCGGCGTGTCGAGCTGGCTCGCGACCGATTGCGTCTTCGAGATCTTCTTCGATTCGAGCCGCTCGCGTTCGAGCATGTTGAGGAAGTCGGTATTGCCGCCGAAATTGAGCTGGTAGGTGCGATCGAGCCGGACGCCACGCTCGCGGAACAGGTTCGCGAGCATCCGGTGGACGATGGTGGCGCCGACCTGGCTCTTGATGTCGTCGCCGATGATCGGCAGGCCGCGGGCTTCGAAGCGCGCGCTCCATTCGGGGCGGGAAGCGATGAAGGACGGGATGCAGTTGATGAAGGCGCACCCGGCGGCGAGCGCCTGTTCCGCGTACCACTGGGTGGCCTGCTCCGAACCGACCGGGAGATAGGAGACCAGGATCTCGGTGTTCGTCCGGCGCAACGTTTCGGCGACATCGGCCGCCGGTGCATCGGATTCCTCAACGGTGCCCGCGAGATAGCGCCCGATCCCGTCCAGCGTCGGGCCGCGCTCGACGACGACGCCCGTCGCCGGGACGTCGGCGAAGCGCAGCGTGTTGTTGGGACTGGCGAAGACGGCCTCCGCCACGTCGCGGCCGACTTTTCCCGCCGCGACATCGAAGGCCGAGGCGACCTCGATGTCGTCGAGCCGATAGCCGCCGAGATCGACATGCATCAGGCCGGGAACGGTCTCGCTGTCGTTCAGGCCGCGATAGAAGCCGAGGCCCTGCACCAGCGACGACGCGCAGTTGCCGACGCCGATGATGCCGATCCGTATCTTGCCCTGTGCCATCTCGCTCACCGCCTGTCACGCCCGGGAGCGCCCAGAACGGCTGCGGGGGAAGGAATGTTCCCGGCGGCTCAGCCGAATTCGGCCTTCGCCGGGCGAGGGGCAACCGGATCATTGCTCGGCCGTTGTCGTTGAGAACCGGACATATCGGCCGGATGCAGGGGAAAGGATCGGCGTGATCATCTATGGCGACAGCGAGCGGTGGGAGGCGGCCGAAGCGGTCAGGGCATCCGTGCTGAACGCGCTCGCGGCCGTGCGCACCGCGGGCGACGGCAGCAGCCGGCACGGCGCGCTTGTCGATGCCTTCGTGCGCGCGGGCGAGCTCGTGCAGGGCCAGGCGGATGCGGACTTCGAGCGCTACGGCTTCGACGTGGTCTCGCGCACCCAGCGCCGGGGCGCCGCGGTGCTCCTTGCCTTCGCCCATGCCATCCTGCAATCGCACGGCGGCGGGCGGGATGTCGACGGCAGCACCCTCGACGAGATCGCGCGGCAGCTCGCGGCGCTGCCGTGCGGCGGTCTCATCAGGACGCGGACCTGCGAAGGATACGCCCATTACGCCGTGATGCCGGAGAGCTATCTCGCGGCGGCGCGGCAATCCGGCCTCGATTCCGGCACGTGCGTCATCGGCGTGCGCAGCATCGGCATCGGGCTCGCCGCGCTGGTGTCGGCCGGTCTCGGCGCGGAGCCGCCGATCAGCCTGCGCCCCGCCGGCCACCCTTTCGACCGCGAGATACGGGCGAGCCCCGACCTGATCGTCCGGGCCGTCGGGAAGCCGGGCGTGCGGTTCGCGATCGTCGACGAAGGCCCCGGACTGTCCGGGTCGTCGTTCGCGGCCGCCGCGCGGTGGCTGACTGAGAACGGCGTCGGCAAGGAGCGCATCCATTTCTTCCCGAGCCACGGCGGCGAGCCGGGGCAGGCCGCCTCGGAGCGTACGCGGGCGCTTTGGCGGGATATTCCACGCCACGTCTGCGAGGAGGACATCCTGCTGGCACTGGATGGGCTCGTGGACCAGCTTCGTCCCCTCATCGGGCCGCTGACGCGACCGCTGGAAGACATTTCCGCCGGGCGGTGGCGGCGCAAAGCAGGGGTCGAGCGCTACGCACCCGTCGATCTCCGGTTCGAGCGGCGCAAGTTCCTCGCCCATGCTGAGAGCGGACCCTGGCTCGTCAAGTTCGCCGGGCTCGGCGCGGTCGGGCAGGCGAAGCTGCGGCGCGCACGCGCCCTGGCCGATGCAGGCTTCACGCCCGACGTCGCCGGGCTCTGCCGCGGGTTCATCGTCGAGCGGTGGATCGCGCACCGGACGACGGGCGTCCCGCTGTGGGACGGTTCCGCCCGTTTCGATCACAGCCCCGACCGCATCCGGCTGATGGACCGGCTCGCCGACTACATGCCGTACCGTGCCGCGCATCTCCGCTCCGACGAGCCGGGCGCGCCGCTCGAGAAGCTCCGGGAGATGGCCGTGCACAATACCGGGCTGGCGCTCGGCAGCACGGCGGGGGCGGTGCTGGAGCGGCTCCTGCGCGAGATCGGCAGCCTCGCGCCGACGGTGCGTCCGATCGAGATCGACGGCAGGCTCCACGCCTGGGAGTGGATCGCAACGCCGGGCGGGCTCGTGAAGGTCGACGCGATCGACCACTGCCAAGGCCATGACCTGATCGGTTGCCAGGACGTCGCGTGGGACGTCGCCGGCGCGATCGTGGAGCACGGCTTTTCAGCGGAGGAATATCGTGCGCTTTGCCGGCGCATGGCCGAGCGCGGCGTCGGCGTCGATCCGCGTCTGATCCGCGCGTTGCTGCCGTGCTATCTCGCCTTTCAGCTCGGATTGTGGTCGAGCGCCGTGCCGCCTTCGTCGTCAGGCCCGACCATTTCGGGCCGTCGCGCCGCCTTCTACGGCGAGGGGCTGCGGCAATTGCTCGAGCGGACGCCCATCGCGTGACACGAAGCGAGGGAACCTACCTTCCGTCTCCACGTTGAGCATCATCACGCATTATCAGGCACCCCGTGGAGGCTCAGCCTTGAACGCCGTCCTCCCAAAACGAACGGACGCAAATTCCGTCGTCGAGGTCATTCCTGCGCTTCGGGCTTTCGCCCGGACCTTCTGCAGAGACCCACACGACGCGGATGACCTCGTCCAGGAAACGCTCGCCAAGGCGATCGCCAATCTCGACAAGTTCGAGGATGGCACCCGCCTCAAGTCGTGGCTGTTCACCATCATGCGCAATACGTTCTATTCGCGCATCCGGATCACCAACCGCGAAGTTTTAGGCGCGGCCGACAATCTGCCCGAGCCCGCCGTGTCCGCCACGCAGGAATGGTCCATGCGAGGGCTGGAGGTGCGCGAGGCGGTGGAGCGGCTTCCGCCGAACTACCGCGAGGTACTCGTACTCATCGGCGTCCTCGGCATGAGCTACGAGGAAACGGCCGTGATTTGCGGCTGCGCCATGGGCACGATCAAGAGCCGTCTCAACCGCGCCCGCGCAAGCGTGCTCGAAATGCTCGGCGAAAACTCGGCCGAGGCGCTGGTGGAATCGGCGGAATGGCTGAAGCCGCCTCCGTTCGCCGCCGGAAACCCGCAGAAGCGCTGATATCCGGTCAGCGCTGATTTCCCGTCATTCCACCATTGCGCCCCGACCGGCACCTTTCCGGCCGGGGCGTTTTCGTTCGTTCAGCCGATGGCGCCGACCCGTGCCGGCGCGGCCTCGTCACCCACCGGCCTGCGCCGCTCGCGCACGGAGGGCGGCACCGTCGCCCCTTCGTCCAACACGGCCTCGCGGGCGAAATGGTTGATCGTTGCGGCCAGCCCCTTGCGGAGCGGTATGGTCGGCCGCCAGCCGAGAAGCTCCGTGGCGAGGCCGATATCCGGCCGGCGGCGCCTCGGGTCGTCCTCCGGCAGCGGCCTGAAGACGATCGGGGAGCGCGATCCGGTCATTTCCAGCACCATGGACGCGAGATCGATGACGGTGAACTCGCCGGGATTGCCGAGATTGACCGGCCCGTCCGGAGCCGGGTCGACCTCCATCAGCCGCATCAGCCCCTCGACGAGATCCGAGACGAAGCAAAACGAGCGCGTCTGCGAGCCGTCGCCATAGATGGTGAGCGGAAGGCCGGTCAGCGCCTGAACGATGAGGTTAGAGACGATCCGGCCGTCGCGGGGGTGCATCCGCGGACCGTAGGTGTTGAAGATCCGGGCGACGCGGATATCGGCGCGTCCCGCGCGAAGATAGTCGAAGCACATCGCTTCGGCCGCACGCTTGCCCTCGTCGTAGCACGCGCGCGGGCCGGTGCAGTTGACGTGACCGGTATAGCTCTCGGTCTGCGGATGAATCTCCGGGTCGCCATAGACCTCGCTCGTCGAAGCCTGGAGGAAGCGCGCGCCGTTGCGCTCGGCGAGTTCGAGAAGGTTCAGGGTGCCGACGACGCACGTTCGCATCGTGTGCACCGGGTCGGCCTGATAGTGCGGCGGGGAGGCCGCGCAGGCGAGATTATAGATGCGGTCGACGGGTTCCCCCGGATCGAACGGCTGGCAGATGTCGCCCGCGATCAGCCGAAAGTGACGATGGCTGGCGAAGGCCTCGACGTTCACCTTCGTCCCGGTCAGGAAATTGTCGACGCAGAGGACCCGATGGCCCGCCATGAGCAGGGCCTCGCACAGGTGCGAGCCGAGAAAGCCGGCGCCACCGGCAACGACAACGGTATCCGGGCGTCCAATCGTTGATTTCGGCATGTCGCTTCTCCTGCGGTCCGGGCTGGAACGCCCCTTCATCGCGATCAAGTCACGTCGCTCTCGGCTCCGGCGATCGGCCGGGCGCCGCATCGCCAGTCGTCACGCCGCCGCGTGGCTTTCCGCCGGCGAAGACGGCGGAACGAGCGCGGAGAGGAAATCCCGGGCCCGGGCCGCTCCGGTGTGGGCGGATGCCACGATCTCCCGCGCTGCCGCGGCGACCGCGCGCCGACCGGTCTCGTCGTCGCCGGCGAGGAGGGCGCAGACATCCTCCGTCCGCTCCGCGACGTGGATAGCCCGGCCGGGGGGAAAGAAGTCGGCCACCCCGGGCCATGGGTCGGTCACGATCGGCACCCCGCAGGCGGCTGCCTCGAACAGGCGCACGCTCGGCGACCAGCCGGCAGCCACCATGTCGCGGCGGGTGACGCTCAGGGTGAAGCGCTGGCGGCTGTAGAACGAGGCGTGCTCGTCGGGCGCCAGATGGTCGATCCGCTCGACATTGGCGGGCCAGTCGATGGTGTCGGGATATTGCGGGCCGGCGACGACGAACCGGTGGCCGGGCATCCGCCGCGCGGGTTCGATGAGAAGCCGTTCGAGCGCGGGTTGCCGGTCCTCGCTGTAGGTGCCGAGATAACCGAGGTCCCAGCGGACCGGTTCGCCCGTCGCCGTGTAACGCCGGGGATCGACCGAGCAATAAAGCGCCTCCGCCCGTCGAGCCCCGAACTCCCGCTCCAGCCGATCGAGGTTCGGCCCTCCCGAGAAGGAGAAATAGAGGTCGAAGGTGGGGACCTGCCGGCGGGCGAGATAATCGCAGGCCCCTCCGGCGAGCGCCGCGAGCGTGACGGGCGTGTCGATGTCGTAGAAGCAGAACTCGCCCGCCACCAGCGGCTCGACGGCATCGATGACCGCGATGCCCTCCGGCGTGTAGGAGCCGACGACCACCGCATCGGCCGTGGCGAGCAGAAGGCCATGGTGCGCCGTGAGATCGCCGACGGAGCGGTAATAGTGCAGGGCGCAGAAGTCGGGATCGGGAAGATCGCGGTTCCCGGCATACCACGGCACATCGCGTTCCAGGAACGTGAGGCGGTGACCGAGCGCCGCGAGCCCGCGCAGCAGCGACCGGTAGGTGGTGGCGTGACCGTTGCCCCACGAGGACGACAGCGACAGGCCGATGAAGACGATGTTGCGGGTGTCAGGCTTGCGCGCATCGGGGTGGCGGGTGCAGGCGTTCATCGGGCGACCTCCGCGAGCGGCCGGACGGGGAGGCGCCGCAGTACCCGGTCGGCCTCGACCGCGCGGTGCGCGTAGGTGTGGCCGGCCAGCACGCGACGGCGGGCGGCGTCGCCGATCTCGCGTGCCCGGCCCGAGGTCAGGGATTGTACGATTTCGGCCACGTCACGCCCGTCACGGGCAACGAGAATCTCCTCGCCCGGCTTCAGGAAGCGCTCGATGCCGGGCCACAGGTCCGTCACGATGCAGGCGCCTGCGCCGGCCGCCTCGAACACGCGGGTGGCGGGCGAGAAGCCGTTGCTGGCCATGCTGTCGCGGCTGATGTTGAGCACCGCGCGCGGTCCCACATTGAAGGCATTGTGGTCGCGCGTGCCGACATGGCCGATCTGCAGGACGTTGGACGGCATCGGCTTCTCGTTCCAGCCGGAGCCGCCGATGAGGAAGCGATGGTCCGGAAGCCGTGCCGCGGGTTCGAGAAAGAACGCTTCGACGCGGGCCTCGCGATCGGGCAGGCGGTTGCCGAGAAAGCCGAGATCGGCGCTGAAGCGATCGTCCGGCAGCACCGGATGGTGGGTGGCCGGATCGAGCGCGTTGTAGATCGGGATGCACTCGGCCGCGCCCATCTCCCGGTAGCCCCGCACCACGGGATCGCCGCCGCCATAGGTGAGGACGACGCCGATGTCCTTCAGCACGCGCCGGAGCGGGTGGTGAGGCTCCTGGCGAAGCTGGGCGAGGGTGGCCGGGGCGTCCACGTCCCAGAACACCGTCAGGGCATCCGGGCGGGCGTGGCGGAGCACTTCGAGAAGCAGCGCCTCGTCCTCGTAGCCGACGCCGCTCGCCTTGACGACGATATCGGCCTCGGCAGCCTGGCGGGCGACACCGACGAGTCCCTGGGGCGTGGCCTCGTAGACCACGACGCTGCACCAGTCCGGCGGTTCGATATCGCGGTTTCTCTGGCGATCGTAGACGTCCGGCTCGTAGAAGGTGATGTGATAGCCCCGTTCCGCCAGCCCCTTCAGGAGCCCGCGATAATAGGTGGCGGCGCCGTTCCAGTAGCTCGACAGCAGGCTCGATCCGTAGAACGCCATTCTCATTGCGCGGCCTCCTTCTGGGCGAGTTCGGAGACGACTGCGGCAGTGCCGCAGCGCGACAGGATGCCGAGGAGTTCGTCGACGCGATGCGCGCAGGTGTGGCGCGCGCGGATGGTTTCGAGGCCGTGAGCCGCGAGCGACCGGCGCAGGTCGAGATCGTTGATCAGCGCCTCCAGCGTCTCGCGCATCGCCTCGCCGCCCCGGGCGAACAGGAAGTCGGTGCCCGGTCGGAACAGGCCCTCGGCATCGTCCCACGGCGCCGACACCAGCGGGATGCCGCAGGCCAGAGCCTCGAACACCCGGATGGTCGGAATACCCGGAAGGCTTTCGACATAGGGCCGGCGAGGGATGTGCACGGTGACGCGGTGCGACGCGAAGCATCCCGGTACCTCGGCGTTCGGCGTCCAGCCGCGATAGGCGATGCCGGCAGCCGCCAGGGTTTCGAGTGCCGCGTCGGGATAACGGACGCCGTGCACCGTGGCGGACAGGTCGAGGTCACGGACGGGCTCGACCAGATATTCCGCGATCTCGGCGGTGCGTTCGCCGTCTCCCCAATTGCCGATCCAGACGAGGTCCGCCTCCTTGCGGACATCGGGCGCCGGCTTGAACAGGCGGATGTCCGCCGCCTCGTGCCAGGTATGGACGTCGCGTCCCCAGCCGGCGGCGACATAGCGCTGCCTGAGCGCCTCGCCGAAGGCGAGGACCGCGTCATAGTCCTCGAGCTGCAGGGCGGCGATGGATTCGTGCTCGGAAACCGCACGGTGATGGGTGTCATGGAACAGCAAGGTGAAGCGGCCGCCATCGCGGCGGGCCCGGCCGATGCGGGCGACGAGGGCCGGCTCGGTCCACTCGTGGACCACGACGACATCGGCCTGCGAAAGCGCCGCCTCGTGGTCGAAATCGGGCCCGTATTTTTCAGAGCGCAGCTCCGGGAACGTCTCGGCGAAGCGCGCGAGCGCGGCCTCGCCCTGATCGCGCAGGAGGTTGGCGCGGCTCCATCCATCCGCGGGCTCCAGCGCGAGGGCATCGTGGCCACGCGCGACGAGGTCACGCATCACACCGCGCAGGAAGTGTGCGTTGCCGTGGTTCCAGTCCGAGACCAGCGAGTGGGTGTAGAAGAGAAACCGCATGGGACATTCACTCCGCGAAGCTCAAGGCAGGCTGGACGCTGAAGGCGGCCCGGTCGTAAAGCGTGCGCATCGCGGCGGCCTGCCCGGCGACGGTGAAGCGCTGCGCGCGCTCGAAGGCGGCATCCGCCAGCGCATCGCGTGCGTCGCGGTCGGCGGCCAGCCAGTTCAGGGTCTCGCCGAGAATGGCCGCGTCGTCCGGCGGAAAGAACCGGGCCGCGCCCTCCCAGAGTTCGCGGTAGGTGGGAATGTCGGCGAGGACGAGCGGCGCGCCCGAGCCGGCCGCCTCCAGCGGCGCGAGGCCGAAAGGCTCGTAGATCGACGGCGAGACGAACACGCCGCAGCGGGCCATCAGCCACCGCAGGTCCTCGTTCCGCAGCGGGCCGAGCCCGACCGCCTCGCTGAAATCGTGCCGCGTGCCGTTCGGCCCCGTCGCGGATCCGGCCGCAAGGATCGGCCAGCGGGATCGCGCCGCCGCCACATCCAGCGCGCCGGCATTCTTGCCTTCATCCCACCAACGGCCGGCCGCGAGCACGAAGTCCTCCCGGCCATGAGCCCGAGAGCCGAGCGGCGCGGCGTTGTGGACGACATGCAATCGGGAAAGGTCGCCATAGAGCGCCGACAGGGCGGCCGCATGGCTGCGGCTCGGCGCGACCGCAATGTCGGCGCGGGCGAATCCGCGGCGGTTGCGCTCCTTCTGCCACGCCCAATCCGGCGGAACGTCGCCACCCCGCACCGCCTGGAACCACGTCGGGGCGCAGGAGTGGGAGACGGCGACGACGGGGCAGGAGACATCGAGCCCGACGGCCTGAGAGGGCGCGTTGACCTGCACGAGATCCGCCCTGTGCCGCCCTGCGAGCGCGGCCAGCCTGCCGCCGAGATCCGCGACATCCGCCTC
>JAEZMP010000243.1 GCA_023442215.1 Pseudomonadota bacterium | reverse complement strand
TCATCACCCGCGATCTCGTCGGGGGGGCGGGCGCCGTGCGCTACTTCGCCGAATGGGCCGACAAGGTCGAGGGCGCGCTGATCGCCGGGGCGAACAGCGGCACGACGATGCTGAAGCCGGAACCTTACGGCGTCATCGCCTCCATCGCGCCGTTCAACTTTCCGGCCATCAACGCCATCTGGAAGTCGGCGCCCGCGCTGGCGACCGGCAACGCGGTGGTGCTGAAGCCTTCGGAACTGACCCCGTCCTCGGCGGTGATGATCGCCGAACTCGCGATCGAGGCCGGGCTGCCGGCGGGCCTGTTCAACGTCGTCCAGGGCGCCGGCGCCACCGGGTCCGCGCTGGTGCGCCATCCCCTAACGGCCAAGATCACCTTCACCGGCTCGTCGGCGACCGGCGCGCGGGTGATGGCGGACGCGGCGATGACCGGGACAAAGCCGCTGACGCTGGAACTCGGCGGCAAGACCCCCCAGCTCGTGATGGACGATGACCACGATCTGGAGGCGCTCGCCGCCACCATCGCCGGCGGCTTCCTCGCCAATGCCGGCCAGGTCTGCACGGCCGGCTCCCGGCTGATCGCGCCGCGGCGCGTTCTCGGCGAACTCACCGAGCGGATCGTCGCGCTGGCCGCCGCGCGTGTCGCCGGCCCGACATGGGACACCCGCGCGAGCCTGCCGCCGATCATCAGCGAGAAGCAGGCGGCGCGCATCGACCGCATGATCGCCGAGACGGTCGCCGACGGCGCCACCATCGTCACCGGCGGGCGGCGCTGCAGCAACATGAACGCCGGCGCCTATGTCGAGCCGACGGTGCTCTCCGGCGTGCCCGACACGTCGGTCGGCTTCCGCGAGGAATTCTTCGGGCCGGTGCTGTCGGTCTACGGCTACGACGACGAGGACGAGGCGCTCGCGATGGCGAACCATCCGCGCTACGCGCTCGCCGCCAGCCTCTACACCACCAGCGCCGCCAAGGCGCTCGCGCTGCCGGGGCGCCTCAATGCCGGCACGGTGTGGGTCAACGGCCACGGCCGCCAGACCGATTTCGCAACCCCCCAAGGCGGCTTCGCCGGCTCCGGCTTCGGCAAGGAGATGGGGCGTGCGGGGCTTGAAGGCTTCCTGCGCTTCAAGACCGTCTGGCTCAATCACGGCTGAGATCATGTCCGAACACGCGTATGACTACATCGTCGTCGGCGGCGGCGCGGCGGGTGCCGTGCTGGCGAGCCGGCTCTCGGAGATGTCGACCCTGAAGGTCGCGCTCGTCGAGGCCGGCCGCGACACGCCGCCCGGCGCCGAACCGGCCGACACGCTCGATGCCTATCCCATCGTCGCCTATTTCAACCGGCTCTATCACTGGCAGAACCTGACGGTCCACCTCACGGACCCGAAGCCCGGCGCGCCCGGACGGCGCTACGAGCAGGCGCGCGTGATGGGCGGCGGCACCTCGATCAACGGCCAGTTCGCCTTCCGCGGCGTGCCGTGGGACTACGACCACTGGCGCGAGGACGGCGCCGAGGGTTGGGGCTGGAACGACGTCCTGCCCTATTTCCGCAAGCTGGAGACGGACCTCGATTTCGGCGACAGCCAGCTTCACGGCAGCCATGGCCCGATGCCGCTGCGCCGCATTCCCGAGAAGGACTGGTCGCCCTTCGCCAAGACGGTCGCGCGGGTTCTCGACAAGAAGGGCGTCCGCAATATCGGGGATCACAACGGCGTCTTCGACGACGGCTACTTCCCGATGACCATCAACAATGTCGGTGGCGAGCGGGTGTCGACGGCGCGGGCCTATCTGACCCGCGAGGTGCGGGCGCGCCCCAATCTCACCATCCTCGCCGAGACCGAGCTGAAGGAACTCGTGTTCGCGGGCAGCCGCGTCACCGGCCTCAAGGCGGTCGGGCCGCAGGGACCGGTCACGCTGACGGCGCGGGAGGTGATCCTCTCCACCGGCGCGCTGCAGACCCCGGCCCATCTGATGCGCGCCGGCATCGGCGAGGCGGCCCACCTGAAGGCGCACGGGATCGCGGTGCGCGCGGACCGGCCGGGCGTCGGGCAGAACCTGCAGGACCACCCGATGGTGGCCTTCGCGGCCTATCTGCCGAAATCCGCCCGGCTGCCCGCCAGCCAGCGCCGCCACATCCAGCTCGGCTACCGCTATTCCTCCGGCCTGCCGGACACGACGCCGGGCGACATGTTCGTGCTGCCGTCGAACCGCGCCGCCTGGCATCCGCTCGGCCGCCGGCTCGCCTCGATCCTCGTCTGCGTGAACCGGCCCTATTCCACCGGCGAGGTGCGCCTGCAGGACCGCGATGCCGGGACGGCGCCGTTCATCAATTTCCGCCAGCTTTCCGACGAGCGCGACCTGAAGCGGCTCGAGGACGGGATGCACCGGCTGTGGGGCATCGTCAACGATCCGGCGATGAACGGGGTGATCGAGAGCATCTTCCCGGCGACGTTCTCCGAGCGCGTGCGCAAGCTCGGCGCGGTCAGCCGCACCAACTGGTTCATGACGCTGATGGCCGCGGGAATCATGGCCACCGGTCCGCTGTCGCGCAGGCTGATGATCGAGAATGTCATCACGCCGGGCCTGAAGGCGCGGGACATGATGGGCTCGCCCCAGGCGCTGCGCGACTGGATCATGGAGAACGCCTGCGGCAGCTGGCACGCCTCCGGCACCTGCCGGATCGGGCGGCCCGACGATCCCCGCGCGGTCGTCGACAGCCAGGCCCGGGTGATCGGCGTCGAGGGACTGCGCGTGGTCGATGCCTCGATCATGCCGGCGGTGATCAGCGCCAACACCATGCTGACGACGGTGATGGCCGGCGAGAAGATCGCCGACGCCATCAAGTCCGGCCGCTAGGGGAGGGCCCGGCCATGGCGACCCGCCGCTGGATCTCCACCATCGACAGCCACACGGCCGGCCATCCGACACGGGTGGTCACCGGCGGCGTGCCGCCGCTCCACGGCGATACGGTCGCCGACCGTTGCGACGACTTCCGCGCCCGCTTCGATGCCCTGCGCACCTTCCTGCTGCACGAGCCGCGCGGCCATGCGGCGATGGTCGGCGTGGTGATGACCGAGAGCCGGCGCGCGGACTTCGGCGCCTTCTTTCTCGGCAGCTACAAATATCTGGAGATGTGCGGGCACGCGACCATCGGGCTCGCCGTCACGCTCGACCACATGGGCCTGATCGGCGGCTCCGACGTGCCGGAAAGCTCGTTCACGCTGGAGGTGCCGGCCGGGATCATCACGGTCCACGTCCGCCGCGCCGGGGGCGCCGTCGCGGCCGTCACCTTCGAGAACGTGCCGGCCCATGTCGCCTGCAGCGGCGTGACCGTCGAGGCCGGCGGCGTGAGCGTGACCGCCGACGTCGTCTGGGGCGGCAACTGGTACGGACTGGTCGAGGCCGGCGCGGCCGGTGTGGAACTCGCCCCCGCCGGCGTTTCCCACGCCATGGCCACGGGTTCCGCCCTGAAGGCGCAGCTCAACGCGATGATCGCGGCCGGCGCGGTGCCGGGCGTCGGACGGCCGGTCGATTCGATCCTGTTCTACGACACACAGGCCGATGCCGGCGGCGTGGTCAGCCGCCAGCTCGTGGTGCTGGAATCGAACAAGTTCGACCGCTCGCCCTGCGGCACCGGCTCCTCCGCGCGCCTCGCGCAGATGGTGGCGCGCGGCGAGATCGGCCTCGGCCAGACGATCCGCACCCGCAACATCCTCGATGTCGATTTCACCGCCACGGCGCGGCCGGTCGCGGGGCGGGCGGATGCCGTCGAGCCCCACATCGTCGGCCTTGCCCACATCACCGGAGAACACCGCTTCGTGCTCTCCGAAGGCGATCCTCTGCCGGACGGCTTCCTCTGCCGCTGATGCCAACGCGCGGCCCGCCTCATTGCCCGGGCCCTGGAGACGAACATGACCGACCTTTCCCGATATGACGAGACCATCGAGCTTCTGATCGACGGCACGTGGTGCCAGGGTTCCGAGGGCAAGAGCGAGGACCTGGAGAACCCGGCCACCGGTGCCACGCTCGCCACCGTGCCCCATGCCTCCGACGCCGATCTCGCCCGCGCGCTCGATGCCGCTCAGCGTGGCTTCCGGGTGTGGAAGGCGATGACCGCGCAGGCGCGCTACACGCTGATGATGAAGGCCGCCGACCTCATCGAGGCGCGGAAGGAGCGGATCGGGCGGCTCCTGACCCTGGAGAACGGCAAGCCGCTCGGCGAGGCCGTGCCGGAAGTGCAGTTCGCCGCCGACGCCACCCGCTGGTACGCCGAGGAAGGCAAGCGCGCCTACGGCCGCATCGTGCCCGCCCGCGCCGCGAACGTGCGTCAGATGGTGCTGAAGGAGCCGGTCGGCCCGGTCGTCGCGTTCGCGGCATGGAACTTCCCGTCGTCCAACGTCATCCGCAAGATCGCCGGCGCGCTCGGCGCCGGGTGCTCGATCATCATCAAGCCGGCGGAGGAGACCCCGGGCACGGCGGTCGCGATCGCGCGCTGCTTCCAGGATGCCGGGCTGCCGGCCGGCGTGCTCAACGTCGTCTTCGGCGAGCCGTCCCACGTCAGCGAGGTGCTGCTGGCCTCGCCGATCCCGAAGGCGGTGACGCTGACCGGCTCGACCGCGGTCGGCAAGCAGCTCGCCCGCCTCTCCGCCGAGACGCTGAAGCGCTGCACCATGGAACTCGGCGGCCATGCGCCGGTGATCGTCCACGGCGACGCCGATCTCGACCTCGCCGCGCGGACGCTCGTCGCCTTCAAGTTCCGCAATGCCGGGCAGGTGTGCACCTCGCCCACCCGCTTCTTCATCCATGAATCGCTCTACGAACCGTTCGTCGATCGCTTCGTCGGGCTCGCGTCCGCGCTGAAGGTCGGCAACGGCCTCGACGCCGACACCCAGATGGGGCCGATGATCGCCCGCCGCCGCCTCGCGGCGATGGAAGAGCTGGTGAACGATGCCGTCGCCAAGGGCGCCAGCCTGAAGCTCGGCGGCCGCCGCATCGGCAACCAGGGCCACTTCTTCGCCCCGACGGTGCTCGCCGACGTGCCGCCGGATGCCGCGATCATGTCGCGCGAGCCGTTCGGCCCGATCGCGCCGATCACGTCGTTCTCCGGCTTCGACGAGGTGATCGAGCGGGCGAACGCGCTGCCCTACGGCCTGGCTTCCTTCGTGTTCACCCGCTCCGGCGCCCTTGCGGCCCGGACCGAGGAGGCGCTCGACGCCGGCCTCGTCGGCGTCAACCACATGGCTGTGTCGACGCCGGAAACGCCGTTCGGCGGCGTGAACGAATCCGGCTACGGCTCCGAGAGCGGCATCGAGGGGCTGGACGCGTTCCTGCGCACCAAGTTCGTCACCGAACTCGCCGCGCTCTAACGGCTCCGACCGGTCATAACGGTCCCTGAACGGCCCCGGCAGTCCGACCCTGCCGGGGCCGAAGGCGCTGATCATCGACTATCAGATGGCCATCACGAACGAGCAGGCCCGCCTGGATTTGAAGCGGAGAACGCCCGCGGACCTGACGCGCCCCGGCGTGTCCGACCAGCCGATGGCCGGCTTTGGAAGGCCACTGGATCCGGCCGACGGCCGGGTCATCCTGATCGGCGTCTTCACCAGGAGAAAGGCGATCGAGCCGCTGAAGCTGTGACGCTCTGAAGCTCTGGCGCGGCCGCTCGCGGGGCGCCCCGGTTCAGCGCCGGCGGCGCAGCCTTCCGGCGGCGGAGGCGATGTGGCGGGGCAGGCGGTCGAGGCCGGCGCGGGTGGCGGCAGCGTGCCAAAGGGTGCGCGGCAGCACCGGGGCCGCTTCCTCCGGAGGCAGGCGCAGGCCGGCGACGGCCACCTTTCCGTTCGTCACCCTGCGCGCGATCATCGTCGCCTCGCCGAACGCGATGGCGTCGTTCTCCTCCGGTTCGTCGTCGAACCGCGCGGCGAACAACTCCGCAACCGTCATGTTCATCTGCTCGCCTGAAATCGGCAGTCCGTAGAGTTCCGCCAGCAGGCCGAGCACGGCGTTGCCGTTGAAGCGGAACTCGCCGACGGACGCGGCCTCGCGGAACGAGGTCTCGCCGAACGGCCGGAACAGCCGGTCGAGTTCCGGCACGCGCTGGGTCGGCACCACCAGATAGGCATAGTCGCCGGGCACCAGACGGCCGGCATCGAGCGGGTTCAGCACATCGGCGCCGCGCACCACCAACACCGGCACGGCCCAGCCCGGTAGCACCGTGTCGCCCGCCGCGGCCGGGCTGTCGGCGAGCAGCGGATAGCCCACCATCTCGCGTTCGATCTGGCCGGGCAGGTCGAGTTCGGTGCGCGTGACCGGGCGAACGGTGCGGGCGAGCGCGATGTCCAACCGCCGCGCGGCCGCGGTGATGGTCCAGCCCTGCACCAGCAGCGAGACGAGCACGACGAAGAAGGCGATGTCGAAATAGATCTGGGCGTGTGGCACCCCGACCAGCATGGGAATGGTGGCGAGGAAGATGCTGACCGCGCCGCGCAGGCCTACCCACGAGATGAAGCCCTTCTCGCGCCGGGTGAAACCGAACGGGGTCAGGCACAGCCACACCGCCAGCGGCCGGCCGACGATGATCAGGAAGGCCGAGATCACGATGCCGGGAATGGCGACATCGATCAGGGCCGACGGCGTGATCAGCAGCCCGAGCACCAGGAACATGCCGATCTGGCAGAGCCAGGTCGCGGCCGAAAGAAAGCCCTGGGTGTTGGGCAGCCCGCGCACCGGCCGGTTGCCGGTGACGAGGCCGGCGAGATAGACGGCCAGGAATCCGCTGCCGTCGGCGGCGGCCGTGAGGGCATAGATCAGCACCGCGACCGTGGCCACGAACGGGCCGTTGAGGCCCGCCGGCAGGCTGAGCCGGTTCAGGCACCAGACGATGCCGAACCCGCCGGCGACCCCGAGCCCGGCGCCGAGGACGAGCTGCCGGGCGAGGTTGGTCGCGATCACCCAGTCCCAGCCCTCGTGCCGGGCCAGCACGAGTTCGAGCAGCACCATGACGAGGAAGACGGCGACGGGATCGTTGGTGCCCGATTCGATCTCCAGCGTCGCGCCGATCCGCCGGCGCAGTTGCAGCCCGCCGGCGCGCAGCAGGAAGAACACCGCCGCGGCATCCGTCGAGGCCACCGCGGCGCCGAGCAGGAAACCCTCCGTCCAGCTCAGCGGCAGCAGAAGATGGGCGACTGCACCCGTCAGTCCCGTGGTGACGAGGACGCCGACGGTCGACAGCAGCAGCGCCGGCGAAAACGCGCCGCGCGCCGCCCGCATCCGTGTCTGCAGCCCGCCGTCGAACAGGATCACGGCGAGCGCCGTGGAACCGATCAGGTAGGTCAGGCGATAATCCGAGAAATGGATGCCGCCGGGTCCGTCCTCGCCCACCAGCATTCCGATGGCCAGGAAGACGAGAATCAGCGGCGCGCCGAAACGGGTCGCAACAAGGCTCGAGAGAATGCCGACCGCCACCACCAGCGCGGCAAGCATCAGGATGGTGTTGATGAAGCCGATGCTTGCCATGGACCCGTCTGTAACGATGCAGTGTCTGGAGAAGTCGTCGCCGTGGGGATATTCCGGTCGGATCGTCGCGAGGCGACCGGAAAGCACCCCGAGGGCTGCGCCGACAGTACCGACGATAACGGCCGATCAGCGCTTGCGAAACCGTTGCGAGGTCGCCGGAGCGTTATGACCGGGGGTGTTGCCGAACGGCTGCGGCGTCCCGTCCGGAGCGGGCCGGGACGGGAATATGCGTGAAGGGCTCGCGATATCGGCGGGCTGGCATTACAACGTCGCGGCAGCGATGCTGCGACCAGACAGGAGCGAGGGCGGAATATGGTAGAGTGCCGGACGATGGCAGACGTTCGCCGGGAAATCGATCGTATCGACCGGGCGCTCGTCGATCTGATGGCCGAGCGGCAGGGCTATATCGAGCAGGCCGCGCGTATCAAGGCCAATCGCGATGAAGTTCACGATGCCGCCCGCATAGAGGATGTCGTCGCGAAGGTGCTGGCAACCGCTGCCGAGCGGGGTCTTTCCGCTGATATTGCCGAGCCGGTGTGGAGACTGTTGATCGCAAAGTCGATTGAGCACGAGTTCAACGCCTTTGATCGCCGCAAGGAAAGTTGAGGCCGGCATCGCCGCTGTTGTGTTGTTCTCGCTGCCGCACGTCTATTGCGCCTCGATCTGGAATCGAGGGTGGCTTAAAAGGCTTGCAGTCAGCCTGAATTCAGAGCAGGGTGAAGCGCAAGGAAATGTCGCTTCCCCGTTTCCATTACTCCGGCGGTGTTCTGCACTTCGTGACGGGGTGATCAACTCCCGAAGAGACGCGAACTTAACGCGGCATAGCAATTTGAGGTGTGCATTCAGCTTCGAGAGATTTTCGGAAGACCACCGGGTTTCCGGTAGCGCAGCTTCCGAAGAGCCGGTTTCGAAGACATGATGTTGCCCTCCACCGCAAATCCAGAATTCGACCTCAAGCCCCCGGTCTGAAGAAAACTCGATGAATAAAGAACTCGTTGAACTGTCCGCACGTTTGAAGGACGCTCAAAAGGAGCTGATCCTCTCGGCTGCACGGGCGAAGATGATGCCGTCGGACAGCGTCATCCGGAAGATCGCCGAACTCGAGCAGGCGATCGTCGCGACCGAAACCCTCATCGAGGAACAGGCCGGCCGCTGACGCGGCTCTGGCCAGCGGTCGTGAGAGCATATCCATTCGGATCGAACCGATCTGAACGGCGAGGATAAGCTCAGCCCTTTGGAGCTGGAGCGATTTCTTGCCGGTCTGATGCTTCCATCAGATCGCAGAGCGCTTCCGGCTGGCGGATTGCGGCCGGCGGCTCTCGTCGCCGGAATCGCGGACGCGGCCTGTTTGGGCCGTCGCCGATCCGGTCGTCCTTCAATGTAACGGCCTGCATCCCGTCGGCCTGCATCCCGTCGGCCTGCATCACGTCGGCCTGCATCACGTCGGCCTGAATGACCGTCAGGCGGATGACGCCGCGCGGCTTTGGGGCTTGCCGGGGCAGGGGTGGCGCTGCTATCCCGTGCGCCCCGCCGGGCTCCCTACGCGTACCCGCCGGCCGCAGAGCGGCGGGGTGCGGCCGACGGACGAGACGGCATCATGCATTGCGGACTGGATTTCGGCACCTCGAACACCACGCTCGGGGTGGTCGAGAGCGGCTTGCCGCGCCTCGCGGCGCTCGAAGGCGATCACGTCACCCTGCCGAGTGCCGCCTTCTTCGGCCTTGCCGATGGCGTGCGGGCGAACGAGACCGGTCCCCGCATCGGCCGGGCGGCGATGGATGCCTATCTGGAGGGCATCGACGGCCGCCTGATGCGGGCGCTGAAGTCCGTGCTCGGCACCGCCCTCATCGACGAGACCACCCAGATCGGCCGCAACCGCGTCGGCTTCCGCGAGGTGATCGCCTCGTTCCTCGCCGAAACGCGGCGCCGGGCCGAGGCCGATTTTGACCGCTCCCTCGACCGCGTGGTGCTGGGGCGGCCGGTGCAGTTCGTCACCGACGATGCGGACGGCAACCGCCGCGCCGAGGCTGCGCTCGGCGACATCGCCCGTTCGGTCGGTTTCAGCGACATCGCCTTCCAGTTCGAGCCGGTGGCGGCGGCGCTGGAATATGAACGCGCGCTTTCCGGCGAGGAACTCGCGCTCGTCGCCGACATCGGCGGCGGCACCTCCGACTTCACGCTGATCCGCCTCGGGCCGGACCGGGCGCGCCTGGAGGACCGGGCGGCGGACGTGCTGGCGAACGAAGGCGTGCGCATCGGCGGCACCGATTTCGACCACAAGCTTTCCATGGCGGCGGTGATGCCGTTCCTCGGCTATCGCTCCCCCCTGAAGAAGGCCGGGCTCGATGTGCCGAGCTGGTATTATTTCGATCTCTCGACGTGGTCGCGCATCAACTTCCTCTATGGCTCCCACGTCCTGCGCGAACTCGTCGAGGTGCGCCGGCAGGCGATGCAGCCGGAGCTGATCGACCGGCTCACCCACGTCCTCACGGAACATGCCGGCCACGGGCTCCTGATGGTGGTGGAACACGCCAAGATCGCGCTTTCAGCTGCCACGACCGCGACCATCCCGCTCGGCCTCATCGAGCGTGGGCTCGAGACCACCGTCGGGCGCGACGCGTTCGAGGAGGCGACCGAGGTGCTAGCGGACGGCATCGCCACGCGCATCCGCGACTGTCTCGCCGCCGCCGGCTGTCAGGCTAAGGACGTTGACGCGGTCTTCCTCACCGGCGGCTCCACCGGGCTTCCCCATGTGCGCCGGGCGATTCTGGCGGAACTGCCCGCCGCCCGCGCGGTCGACGGCGACCGCTTCGGCGCGGTCGGGCTCGGGCTCGCCCTCGACGCCGCGCGACGCTTCGGCTGACCGGCGCGGCGGCATCTGAAAGCGGCGTTCGTCACGCCGGACGGCAGGACAAAGCCCCGGATGCGGACGCCTGAGCACGTCCCTCCCGTTCGCGGCGCTTCGGTCCGGGCGCAATATGCTCTAGAGCATTCGCTTCGAGGCCGCGCCGACCGAAACCGGCAGGGGCCTGACGGAGGCCGGAACCGCGATGCTCGATCTTACGCCTGCCACCCGTGTCGGCCTCATCGGCCTCGGCTATGTCGGCCTGCCGCTCGCGGTGGCGTTCGGCCGCCGCTACGAAACGGTCGGGTTCGACCGCGATGCGGCCCGGGTCGGCGAACTCGCGGCCAGCCGTGATCGCACGCTGGAGGTGGACGCGGCCACGCTCGCCGCTGCCGACCGCCTGACCCTCACGGCCGACCCGGCCGATCTCGCCGGCAGCGACGTGTTCATCGTCACCGTCCCGACGCCGGTCGACCGCCACAAGCGCCCCGACCTGTCGTTCCTGATCGCGGCGAGCGAGACCGTCGGCCGCGTCATCCGGCCGGGCGCGGTGGTGGTGTTCGAATCGACCGTCTATCCCGGCGCGACCGAAGAGGACTGCGTGCCCGTGATCGAGCGCGTGTCCGGCCTCGTCTTCAACCGCGATTTCTTTGCCGGCTACAGTCCGGAGCGTATCAACCCGGGCGACCGCGCGCGCCGGCTCGAGACGGTGATCAAGGTCACCTCCGGCTCGACGCCGGAGGCCGCCGCGTTCGTCGATGCGCTCTATGGCTCCGTCGTGCCGGCGGGCACCCACCGCGCGCCCTCGATCCGCGTCGCCGAGGCGGCCAAGGTGATCGAGAACACCCAGCGCGATCTCAATATCGCCCTTGTCAACGAGCTCGCGATCATCTTCAGCCATCTCGGCATCGACACCGAGGACGTGCTGAAGGCGGCGGGCACGAAGTGGAACTTCCTGCCGTTCCGGCCCGGCCTCGTCGGCGGCCACTGCATCGGGGTCGATCCCTATTACCTGACGCACAAGGCGCAGTCGGTCGGCTACCATCCGGAGATCATCCTCGCCGGGCGGCGCATCAACGACGGCATGGGCGCCTATGTGGCCGGCGAACTCGTCAAGGCGATGCTGCGGCGGCGCATCCAGGTGGCGGGCGCGCGCATCCTGGTGATGGGGCTGACGTTCAAGGAAAACTGCCCGGATCTGCGCAACAGCCGGGTGATCGACATCATCCGCGAGCTGGAGGCCTTCGGCGCCGCCGTGGATGTCCACGATCCCTGGGCGGACCCGGTCGCGGCCGCGCACGAATATGGCGTGACGCCGATCGCCGCGCCCGCGCCGGGCCACTACGACGCCGTGGTGGTCGCGGTCGCCCACGAGGCGTTCCGCGAGATGGGCTACGAGGGCATCGCCGCGCTCACGCGGCCCGACCGCGTGATCTTCGACGTGAAATATGTCGTCGGGCGGGACCACGGCGACGTGATTCGGCTATAGCTGACCCCCGATGTGCCGCGACGGCGACATGCCCCGCGGCGGACGCGTGCTGAGGTTCGAAGACGATCATGACGACCAGAGTTGAGGACCGGCCGGGGCATTCCGTGGCGCCTGTCGGGGCCGATCTGCCGCCGCCGGACCGCGGGTCCGCGCCGGAGGCGCAATATATCCTGACGCTGTCCTGCGCCAATCGCCCGGGCATCGTGGCGGCGGTCTCGACCTACCTGTTCGAGAGCCGCTGCAACATCCTGGACGCCAACCAGTACGACGACCGCGAGACCGGCCGGTTCTTCATGCGGGTCGTGGTCAATCCGGTCGGCGAGGGCGTCGCGCTCGACGCGCTGAAAGAGGGCTTCGCCGCGCTCGCCGGGCGCTTCGCCATGGAATGGTCGCTGCGCTCGCGGTTCGAGCGGCGCCGCGTGCTGCTGCTCGCCTCTAAGTCCGACCACTGCCTCGCGGATCTCGTCTATCGCTGGCGCATCGGCGAGATCCCGATGGATATCGCCGGCATCGTCTCCAACCATTCGCGCGAGACCTATGCCCATCTCGATCTCGACGGCATCCCGTTCCACCACCTGCCGGTGACGCGGCAGACCAAGATGGAGCAGGAGGCCCGCATCTGGCAGATCGTGCAGGAGAGCCGGGCCGAACTCGTCGTGCTCGCGCGCTACATGCAGGTGCTGTCCGACGGCCTCGCCGCCAAGCTCGCCGGCCGCTGCATCAACATCCACCATTCCTTCCTGCCGGGCTTCAAGGGCGCCAAGCCCTATCACCAGGCCTTCGAGCGCGGCGTGAAGCTGATCGGCGCCACGGCGCACTACGTCACCTCGGACCTCGACGAAGGCCCGATCATCGAGCAGGACGTCGAGCGCGTCTCCCACCACGCGACGCCGGAGGACCTGGTGCGCAAGGGCCGCGACATCGAGCGCCGCGTGCTCGCCCGCGCCATCGCTTGGCATCTGGAAGACCGGGTGCTGATGAACGGCAAGCGGACCGTGGTGTTCGCGGACTGAAGCCCCGCGACAGGCATCCGCCTGTGGAAGACCGCGTTCTCCACAGGCGGAGGCTCTGCGAGGCCATGTCGTAACCCACTGGAATCGAACGAAAATCACGATTTGTCGGCGAAGATCAGAAATCGCGCTTCGCCCTCTTGATTCCCAAACGGTCTGCGCATAAGTTCCGCCTCGTCTCGGCGGCGACGGTCTCCCAAAGCAGATCGGACGAGCCACGGCAGCAGGTCTCAGAAGGCTTGCGGACGTGGTGGAAAGCCAAGGAGACGGCCAGTGTGGGGCCATAGCTCAGTTGGGAGAGCGCTTGAATGGCATTCAAGAGGTCGTCGGTTCGATTCCGATTGGCTCCACCATTTCTTCCTTGATCTGGCCTGAACCGAAGCCGCCGAAAGGCGGCTTTGTCGTTTCTGGCGCCCCGCTCGTCTTCTCCGGGATGCGTTCCAGTCTTGGATCAAATCCAGTCTCGGATCGGTTCGCGCTTCGCGTCCGCTCGGATCGGGGCTCCTCCCGGCGGCGGATCACGCAGCCGGGAGGCCGTCCCAGGACCCAAGGCGGCTCAGACGTTCAGCAGCAGATATTCCCGCTCCCAGCTCGAAATCACCCGGTTGTAGAGCTGCCATTCGAGATTCTTGACCTCGACGAAGGCATCGACGAAGCGGTCGCCGAGGATGCGGCGGATCTTGTCGGCCCGCGCGAACATCAGAAGCCCGTCGTGCAGGTGGCGCGGCAGCGAGAACGGCAGGGTGTGGGCGTCGATCGTCACCACCGGCTCGGGGCGGATGCCTTCCTCCAGCCCGAGCAGGCCGCAGGCGAGGGTGGCGGCGATGGCGAGATAGGGGTTGGAATCGGCGCCCACCACGCGGTTCTCGATCCGGCGGGCCTCCGGCGCGGAATCCGGCACGCGCAGCCCGCAGGTGCGGTTGTCGCGGCCCCAGTGAACGTTGATCGGCGCGTCCGATTCGAGGCGGATGCGCCGGTAGGAGTTCACGTTCGGGCAGAACAGCGGCATCGTCGTCGGCACATGGCGCTGGAGCCCGGAGATATAGTGCAGCAGGGCGGGGGCGTCGCTGCCGTCTGCGTGGACGAAGATGTTCTTCCCGTCGGTGCTGCTGACGATCGACTGGTGGATGTGCATGGCCGAGCCCGGCTCGTTGACGTGAGGCTGGGCCATGAAGGTGGCGAACATCTGGTGGCGCACCGCTGCCTGACGAACGGTGCGCTTGAACAGGAACGCCTGGTCGGCGAGTTCCATCGGGTCGCCGTGGCGGAAGTTCATTTCAAGCTGCGCCGGCCCGGCTTCGTGCGCCATGGTGCCGATCTCGATGCGCGAGGCGGCGGCGAAGGCGTAGATGTCCTCCACCACCGGATCGAACTCGTTGGCGGCCTCGATGCCGTAGGCCTGCCGACCCGATTCCGGCCGGCCGGAGGAGCCCATCGGCGCCGTCAGCGGCAGATCGTGATCGGTGGAACGGGCGACCAGATAGAATTCGAGTTCGGGCGCGATGATCGGCTTAAGGCCGCGCTCCGCATAGGCGTCGATCACCGTGCGCAGCACCGAACGGGGCGCGTAATCGACCGCGGTGCCGTCGTTGAAGACGCAGTCGCAGATCACCTGCGCGGTCGGGTCCTGATACCACGGCACGATGCGGATGGTGCCGACATCGGGCACGGTGCGGATGTCCTGGTCGATTTCGGCGGCGACCGCCGTGTGGGGCACGGTGTCGCCGGTGACAGCCTGGATCAGCACGTGTTCCGGCAGCCGCAGGCCGGATGAGGACAGGGCGCGGATGAAATCCTCTCGCGGCACGATCTTGCCGCGCATCATGCCGTTCATGTCCGGAATGATGCACTCGACCTCGTCGATGCGGCGCGCGCGCAGCCATTCCACGCATTCGGCGGCGGAACCGGGGACTTCGTCGTTCATGGGAAAACTCGCAAGCCAGCTGAAAGCCGCGCCGGCCGGCTGCCGCGGCGGCTCTCCGCCGGGCCGGCGCCCGTCACCGGCGCGTCGGTGTGGAGCTTAAAGGATTCTCCCACAGATGGAATCGCCTGCGATGCGGCAATCTCGGCAGGCTCGCGGGGGGCGGCGGAACTGGGCGCCGCGGAAAAGAAAAACGCGGCCGCATGGGCCGCGCTTCCACGAACATCGCACGGGATTAGGCTGTGGCGCTCAGAAATCGCGCTCGATGTGAAGCAGTCCGACCAGCGCGTTGCCGGTCGAGCCAATCGTCGGCTGAATGTTCTTGTATTCGACTTCAACGCCGATCTGGAGGTTGGCGAGCGGCATGAAGACGTGCTCGACCTGAACGTCGATGTTCGAGAAATCATAGAACCGGCCGAGCTGGTTCACGTCGAGATAGGAGGCGTTGATGTTGGTCTGCCATTGCGGCGACCAGTTGTGGGTGATGCCACCGCTGACGGACCATGCACGGGAGAGATCGAGCCGCTTCGTGCCGTTCGGATTGACGACGATGGCCGCATCCGCGCCGCTGCGGAGGAGAAGTCCGCCGATCGGGTCGGTGGCGACATAGTTCAGCGCGCCGTAGCCGTAGGCGGCCTGGACGACGAGCGAGTCGCCGTCGCCGAGGAACGGCAGGTTGACCGTGACGCCGCCGGCGGTCGCCCAGCCCAGCGCGCTCTTGTCGTAGCCGATGCCGGCGTTCTGGTAGGTATTCACCTGGTGGCTGGCGATCGACCACTGGAACCCGCCCCAGCTCTGCGACAGGTTCACCTGGCCGACGAGATCCGGTGTGCGCATGCCGGCATAGCCGTTGGCAGTGCCGAGATTGAACCCCGGTCCGTCGATGATGCCGACCTGTCGTGCGGCGTTATCCTCGATGGAACCGGTGACCGACAGCCCGCTGTTGCCGAAGCTGTAGGTGTAGGCCAGCATGTTGGTCTTCGTATCCGACCATGCGGGCTCGTACAGCGATGCGTAGGTCGAGCCGGTGAAGTAGTCGAACATCGACTGCGTGCGCCCGGCCGTGATGCCGTTCCACGTCATCACCGCGTGATAGAGCGTGTAGTAGGTCGGCTCCGGCTTGGGGCCGTTCGACTGCAGGCTCATGCGCAACTCGGTGAAGGTGGTGATCATGCCTTCTTCGGTCGGCGTCGCGGTATGAAACTTGATATCGCCGCGGGTGTAGCTGGCGACGCCGTCCCTGTTCGGGCTGTACCAGCCGGGCTGGCCCGAGGCCCGGTTGCTGCCGTAGACCCAGAATTCGTAATAGACGAGGCCGTCGATGCGCATGCACGTGTCGGTGCCGGGCACGAGGAAGTAACCCTTGCCCTGCGCGTCGCAGGCCCGCACGTAGGAAATCGGCTCGGCGGCCGACGGTTCGTCCGGCAGGCCGGCGGCGAGCGCCGTTCCGGCCTGCGAGCAGAGCGCAGCCCCGGCGATCAGGATCGCCCCGGCGTGGCGGCCCCGTGCGATGGACGGAATCCCCATTGCGGCGCCGACATTGCGCCGAACACGCGAACAGAACCCAGTGATCATCCCCAACCTGCCGAAAACCGCGCTTCCCCCGAAAGCGCGCAAGCCCCACGCCACACTCTCAGAAGCTCCATGACGTGGCAATGAAGGCCTGTGCTTTCCCGGCGCCCGGGAACGGAGCGGCGGCGCTTGGGCGCGGGGTGTGACAATCGTGCACCGGGCGGCCGTGCACCGGGCGGCGCGCGTTGCGCGATGGCGCCCGCTCAGGTGCCCGAGCCGGCATCCTGCGTGCCCGGCGCGGGCTTGCGGCGCGTCCGGCCCGTGTCCGCCTCTCCCTCGCGCGACGAGGGAAGCACCTTCGCGACCTCGCCGATGACGTCCGACACCCGCGGCCGGCGGGCTTCCAGGAACGGCAGCGGCCGGCAGACGTCGATGGCGGCAAGCCCGACCCGGGCGGTCATCAGGCCGTTGACGATGCCTTCGCCGAGCCGGCTGGAAAGCCGGGTGGCGAGGCTCTTGCCGATCACCTCGTGCAGGATGGAATCCCCCGCCGCGATGCCGCCGGTGACGGCGAGATGGCCGATGACATGGCGGGCGAGCGCGATGAAGCCGACGAAGCCCGGACGGCCGCCATAGAGCCGGGCGAGCCGGGAAATGAGCCGGGCGGAGGAAACCAGCACGAACAGGATGTCGACGAATGCCCGTGGCGACAGCGCGGTCACGACCGAGACGCGCTTGGCGGCGTCCGTCACCAGGGTCCGGGCCATGGCGTCGAGCGGGCTCAGGATCTCGCGCTCGGCCAGCACCAGAAGGTCGCGGCCGTCGATCACCTCGTCGAGATGCCCCTTGAGCGCGGCGCGGCCGCGGGCGGTTTCCGGCCGCTCCGTCATCAGGCGCGTGAGGTCGGCGATCACGGCCTCCGCCGCCGGACGGCTATCGGTGGCGGCGGCGGCCTCGGCGTCGTGTCGAAGCCGGTCGATGCGGCCGAGGCGCATGAGCGACACGACCTCGCGGCCGACGATCGCGGCCGTCGCCACCACTGCCAGCGCGGCGAGGCCCGCGGCGACCCAGCCGAGCCATTCGGCGCGGGCGAACAGATCCTCGATCAGCCGGTCGATGGAAAGCCCGATGCCGAGCGAGACGAGGCCGCCGACGCCCGCCGCGAGCAGCCCGCCCCAGGGAATGCCGCGGCGCCGCGCCGGGGCGATGCCCGTCGCCGTCGCTTCCAGCCCGGCTTGCGGCACGTCGTCCGGTTCCGGCTCCGGCTCGATGGCGGCCGGTCCGTTGTCCGAGTCCACCCGGCCGGCTTCGTCGAGGCGGAAGGCCATCGGCCTGCGGCGGAGGACGGGGTCCTCAGGGCGCTCTGCGGTCGTCATGCGAGGCGATCTCCGATCAGGAACTGGAGCGCCCTGTCGAGGCGGATGTGAGGCAGCACCAGCCCGAGCCCGTCCGGCGTGCGTTCCAGGCGGGGCGGGCGGAAGCGGGCGAACCGCAGGTCGCCCGGCGGCGCGGCGCTCGCGGGGGCCTCGAACACGGCGGCGGGGTCCGCCGGCAGGTCGCCGGGAAACAGCGCGATCTCGGTGTCGCCGTCATAGGTCTCGCCGTCGATGCGTTCGCCCGGCATCGGCGTGCCGATGATGGCGGGAAGCCGCTCGCCGCCACGCCGCACCACCGCCTGCCGCGTCGCGCGCACCGCGGCGATGGCGGCGACGTCCACCGTGGCGCCGGCGAAGGAGGCGCGCGCGGAGGCACCGGCGACGAGCCGGGCGAGGATCGCCTCCAGCCGGTCGTGGTCGCGGTGGTGCAGATGGTCGGCCTTGGTGGCGGCGAACAGGATGCGGTCCACCCGCCGGTCGACGAGGCTGCCGAGCCACGAGAGCTTGCCCGGGCGGAAGGCCGCCATCACCTCGCCCAGCACCCGTTCGAGCTCATGCACCGCCGCCGGCCCGCGGTCGAGCGCCGCCAGCGCGTCGACCAGCACGATCTGGCGGTCGAGGCGGGAGAAATGATCGCGGAAGAACGGCCGCACGACATGGGTGCGATAGGATTCGTAACGCCGCGCCATCATCGCGGCGAGACTGCCGCGCGCCGGCTCCCCGTCCAGAAACAGTGGCGCGAAGGTCACGAGCGGCGAGCCTTCCAGATCGCCGGGCATCAGGAAGCGGCCCGGCGGTTCGGCGGCGAGCGCTTCCGGGTCGGCGCGCCGGGCCCGCAGGTGCGCGGTGAACAGCTCCGCCAGCCGGCGGGCCTCGGCCTCGTTCTCGGCGGCGGACGGCGGCAGTTCCTTCAGCGCGGCGAGGAAGCGCTGGCTCGCCTCTCCCGACGGCTGCGCGGTGAGACGCGAAACGGCGTCCCGCGACCACGCCGCATAGTCGCGGTCGAGCAGGGCGAGATCGAGCAGCCACTCGCCGGGATAATCGACGAGATCGAGGTGGAGCCGGCCCCGGCCGAAATTGCGGCCGAGGAACGTGGCGGATTCGTACGAAAGCGTGAGCCGGAGTTCGGCGATCATGCGCGTCGACGCCGGCCACAGCCGCCGGTCGACCAGCGCATCGACGTGGGCCTCGTAATCGAAGCGCGGCACGGCGTCGTCGGGCTGCGGATCGAGCCTGACGCCGGAAAGTCGGCCGGAGGCCGCGGCCTGGAACAGCGGCAGGCGACCACCGTGCAGCAGGTTATGGACGAGCGCGGTGATGAACACCGTCTTGCCCGCCCGCGACAGCCCGGTGATGCCGAGCCGGACTGAGGGCGTGGCGAGATCGCGCGCGCGGCCGGCGAGGGTCTCCATCGCAAGGCGGGCATCGCCGGTGAGGTTCGACAGGCTCAGGCTCGGGGTTCGCAACGGCGGGTCGCTCGCTGAAGGACGGACGTTCTGGCAGCCGGTCATGCGCCGGCACGGCACGGGCCTTCCGAATCGCGCGCGACGCGCCCGAAGCCGGAGGAAGGCTGCCTTCCACATAGGTCCTGCACCGGCGCTTTGCCAGTTTCCGGGCTGTGGCGGGCGGCGGAATCGCCCGGCTCCCGCCACCGGAACGCCGCGATGCCGCCACGCCATCTTAACCGGGTGGCAAGCGGTTGCTGGCATTCTCACCCTATCGTCGACGGGCGAGTGTGCGTTCAGGCCGCCGCGATCTCGACATGTGTAATGCGCCGCGAGGTCGCGATGGTTCAACGGGATATGAGGGAGAGGGGCATGCAGGCCCGCGTCAACCGGCTGGAGCCCACGGCGATCGAGTCGAACTCGGCCGAATTCGCCGTCGTCGCGCTCCTGATCGCGGTTGCGACCGCCGTGTCCCTGATCAGCGTCGGCGGCCCGATCGCCGATCTCGTCGCCCAGCTTCTCGCCGGCGGCGCCGTCTGAACTCGGTCACCCGGCTCGTCCGCCGAGGCCGTTCCTTCCTCTCGATTTCAGTCCGTGCGGATGTTCGCCGGCCAATGTCTTCCACAGCCTCGGCGCTCCGGCTTGAGAGCCCCTTGCGCGGCCGGTGGAAGCCCGTTATAGGACTGCCTCGCCGGCTCCGCACCGGCGCGGCTTCGGCCAGAGGGCGGTTAGCTCAGCGGGAGAGCGTTGCCTTGACACGGCAAAGGTCACAGGTTCAATCCCTGTACCGCCCACCATCCAGACGATCTTCCCAGAAAAAATTCAGATTTTGACGTTGAAGCGCTGTCGTGTCATGCGCGCGTCGGCTTGTTTCACTTCGACAGCCGGCGGATGTTGGCCCGCACCTTGCGGCGATAGCCGTTGACGACCTTGCCTTGCGAGGCGCCGGTCGCGATCTGGGCCATGGCTTCGCCGGCCGCGGCGACCTTTTCCGTCACCATGCGCCGGGCCTCGCGATTCGCCTTGGGGCCGCCGGCGGCGAGCACCGCCATTCGCTGGGCGATCACCATCTGCGCCTCGAAGCCGAGCATCGCCATGCTCATGCCGGCACTCCACCACGACGGCAGGGATGTCTTCTTCACGGGCATCTCTCTTTCACGGCATGTCTCCGGGTCGGAGGACGGAGGCCGCCCGACGCGGCTCCGCCGCTTGCGCGATTCGCGCGGGATCGAGGATCAGTTCAGCACCAGAATGGCCGCGTTGAGGATCGCCGCGAAGCTGACCCAGGCCAGATAGGGCGCGAGCAGCCAGTTCGCCAGCGGATCGATGGTGCGGCCCGTGCGCATCGCCGCCACCAGCGCGCCGATCAGCACGAGAATCAGCACCAGCGCCGCGCCCGGATTGTGGCCGGCGAAGAACGCGAACGACCACGACACGTTGGCCAGCAATTGCAGCCCGTGCAGCGTCATCGCCTGCGGCTTCAGCGGGTGCGGCGGCGCACGCATGAGCCGCCAGAGCGCGACGGCGATCAGCGCGTAGAGGATCGTCCAGACCGGCCCGAACACCCAGTTCGGCGGGTTGAACCACGGCTTCTGCAGCCCGGCGTACCAGGTCGGGATCTCCGGCATCGTCACCGCCGCCCCGAGCGCGGCGATGGCGAAGCACATCACCAGACAGCCGCCGAGCACGGCGAAATCGACCGGGCTGCCGTGGCGCCAGGGCCTTTGTTCGTCGAACCGAGAAGAAAACATCACACCGCTCCCACCAGAACTCAGGCAAGGGGTAACGCCCGGCGCGGAGGAACGATCCTTCGGCCGCAACCGGGCCGCAACTCAGGCCGCCGGCGGCGCGCGAGACCCGGTCAGCCGATGCGCTCGATCACGATCGGCCCGGCGGCCGGGACCGTATCCGCCAGCGTGTAGGCCGCGCGGATGTCGGCCGCGACCGCATCCGCATCGGCTTCGCTGGCGGCGTGGACCAGGCACAGCGGGCGGTCGGCGCCGACGGCCGCGCCGCGTCCGGCGATGTCCGTCAGCCCCACGGCGGGATCGATGGCGTCGGTCGGCCGCCGCCGGCCGCCGCCGAGCGCGATCACCGCGAGGCCGAGGGCACGCATGTCGATGGCGGCGACGATGCCCGGCCGCTCCGGCGTGACGGCACGCACCACGGGCGCGCGGGCGAGATGGGCATCCGGCCGCTCCAGAAGGTCGGCCGGCCCGCCGAGCGCCGCGACCATGCGGGCGAAGCGCTCCGCGGCCGCGCCGGAGGCGAGCGCCCGGTCGACCTTGTCCCCGGCCTCGGCGAGATCGGCGGCGAGCCCGCCCATCACCAGCATCTCGGCCGAAAGCGCCCGGGTCACCGCCATCAGCCGCGTTTCCGCCGCGCGGCCCGCGAGCACGTCGATCACGAGGCGCACCTCCACGGCGTTGCCGGCGGCGGTGGCGAGCACGTCGCCCATGTCGGTCACGAGCGCGCGCGTCGGCAGCCCGGCCCGCACCGCGACGGCGACCAGGCTTTCCGCCAGCGCACGGGCCTCGTCGAGCGTGGCCATGAACGCGCCGGAGCCGGTCTTGACGTCGAGCACCAGCGACTGCAGCCCCGCTGCGAGTTTCTTCGACAGGATCGAAGGCGTGATGAGGTCGAGCGTCTCGACCGTCGCCGTCACGTCGCGGATGGCATAGAAGCGCCGGTCCGCCGGGGCGAGATCGTCGGTCTGGCCGATGATGGCGGTTCCCACGTCCCGCACCACGCGGCGGAAGGTGGCGAGGTCGGGCGTCGCGCGATAGCCGGGAACGGCGTTGAACTTGTCGAGGGTGCCGCCGGTGTGGCCGAGGCCGCGGCCGGAGATCATCGGCACGTAGCCGCCGCAGGCGGCGACGATCGGACCGAGCAGCAGTGAGACGGTATCGCCGACGCCGCCGGTCGAATGCTTGTCGAGCGCGGGGCCAGGCAGGTCGCACCAGTCGAGCACCGTGCCCGAATCGCGCATCGCCAGCGTCAGCGCCGCCCGTTCGTCGATATCGAGGCCGCGAAAGAAGATCGCCATGGCGAGCGCCGCGATCTGGCCTTCGGACACGGCGCCGGAGGTGATGCCGGCGACGAACGCGGCGATGTCGCGCGGCGGCAGCCGCTCGCCCTGGCGCTTGGCGCGGATCACTTCCTGGGGCAGGAACGGGCGGGCCGCTTCGGCGGATGAAGTCACGATGGCGATCCTCGGCACGACAGCACGAGCCGGCGCGGGATGCCGGCGCTTTGACGGGACGAGCCGGCGTGGGATGCCGGCGGTTGCGGTGAGAGTGCCTGCTTTTATCGTCAGGTAAAGCCCCCGCGGCGTCAGGCCGTCCAATCCTCCAGCGCGGCTTTCACCAGCGCCGTGAGCCGTTCGGCTGCCTTTCCAGCGACATTCTTCGTCTCCTGGTGCGAAGGCCCGGTCGCGACCATGCCGGCGGCATAGTTGGTGATGGTGGAAAGCGCGGCGACCTTCAGGCCCATGAAGCGGGCGAGGATCACCTCCGGCACCGTCGACATGCCGACCGCGTCGGCGCCGAGCGTGCGGGCCATGCGGATTTCCGCGGGCGTCTCGAACGCGGGGCCGGAGAACCACATGTAGACCCCTTCGGAGAGCGGCTGTCCGAGCCGCTCCGCCGCCGCGGCGAGGGTCTGCCGGAGCGCGGGGTCGTAGGCATCGACCAGATTGACGAACCGCGCATCAGAAGGCTCGCCGATGAGCGGGTTGATGCCGGAGAAGGCGATGTGGTCGCTGATCGACATCAACGAGCCCGGCCCGACGTCCTCGCGCGTCGAGCCGGCCGCGTTGGTCAAGAGCAGGCTGGTGCAGCCGAGCGCGGCGGCCGTTGCGATCGGCACCCGCATCGCCCGCGGGTCGCCGTGCTCGTAGAAATGGGCACGTCCGGCGAACACGATCACTCGCCGTCCGGAAAGCCGGCCGGCGACGAGCGTTCCGGCATGGCCGGACACGCCAGAGCCCGGAAAGCCCGGCATGTCGCCATAAGGCACGCGCACCGCCTCCTCCACCGCGTCGGCAAGCTGGCCGAGGCCCGATCCGAGCACGATGGCGACCTCGTAGGGGCCGGGGCGCTGCCACGACACCACGCGCGCCGCCGCCTCCGCGAGGCCGCGCCAGTCGTGCGCGGAACCGGCGGATGGCGCGGCGGCGGAAGGCTGTTCGGTCATGTTCGTTTCCATGTTTGCGGCGGATCGGCCGGGGCATCATGCGACCGGCGGCCAACGGCACGCTTGAGGCGCCGGAACAATGCGGGGCACCGGGCCGTGGTTTCGGTCCGCTGCCGCTCAGTCGGCGAGCACGAAGCCGTGGGGCAGGAGGTCGCCCACCGTGAAGCTGGCGCGCACGCCGCCGGGATCGGCGATATGAACCGGCACGTCGCGGCCGGCGAACTCGGCGAGCCGCTGCCGGCAGCCGCCGCACGGCGTCGTCAGCCCCGGCCCGTCGCCGATCACGAGCACCGCCCGCACGGTACGCTCGCCCGAGGCCACCATCTTGCCAAGGGCGGTGGTCTCCGCGCACCAGCCCTCGGGATAGCTGGCGATCTCGACATTGCA
>JAEZMP010000086.1 GCA_023442215.1 Pseudomonadota bacterium | reverse complement strand
CGAGGACACGCCGACCGTCGTCGAGGCGACCGCCTTCAAGGACGGCATCGTCATCGCCCAGGTGAACGAGATCGTGGACAAGGTGCCCCGGGTCGATATTCCCGGTGACCGGGTGCAGTTCGTCGTGCCGTCCGGCAAGCCGTTCTTCGTCGAGCCGCTGTTCATGCGCGACCCGGCCGCGATCACCGAGTCGCAGATTCTGACGGCGATGCTCGCGATCAAGGGCATCTACGCGCCCTATGGCGTCCGCCGTCTGAACCACGGCATCGGCTTCAGCACGGCCGCCATCGAGCTGCTGCTGCCGACGTTCGGCGAGAAGCTTGGGCTGAAAGGCAAGATCGCGACGCACTTCGCGCTCAATCCCCATCCGGCGCTGATCCCGGCGATCGAATCCGGCTGGGTGCAGCAGATCCATTCGTTCGGGTCCGAGGTCGGGATGGACGATTACATCCGCGCCCGCTCGGACGTCTATTTCACGGGGCCGGACGGTTCGCTGCGCTCCAACCGCGCCTTCTGCCAGGTCGCCGGCCTCTATGCCTGCGACATGTTCATCGGCTCCACGCTGCAGATCGACCTGCAGGGACATTCGTCGACCGTCACGACGTCGCGCATCGCCGGCTTCGGCGGCGCGCCGAACATGGGCTCCGACGCGCGCGGCCGGCGGCATCCGAGCGAGCCGTGGCTTCAGGCCGGGCAGGAGGCCGATCCGGACGGTCCGGCGCCGCTGCGTCGCGGGCGCAAGCTCGTCGTGCAGATTGGCGAGACCTTCGGCGACAAGAACGTGCCGCTGTTCGTGGAGAAGCTCGACGCCATCGCGCTCGCCGACAAGCTGAAGCTCGATCTGGCGCCGGTGATGATCTACGGCGACGACGTCACGCACATCGTCACCGAGGAAGGCATCGCCAACCTGCTGCTCTGCCGCAACGCGGACGAGCGCGAGCACGCGATCCGTGGCGTCGCCGGCTACACCGATGTCGGCCGCGGCCGGGACGCGGCGATGGTCCAGCGCCTGCGGGAGCGCGGCGTCATCCGCCGTCCGGAGGACCTCGGCATCGATCCGCTCGACGCGGACCGGAGCATGCTGGCGGCGCGTTCCATCAAGGATCTCGTCCGGTGGTCGGGTGGGCTCTATGCCCCGCCCTCGCGATTCCGCAACTGGTGAGAGGAAACAGCCCCATGGAAGATCTGGCTTTTCGCCACCAGGCCCGCAAGCCGTCCGGCGGTTCCAGGAAGATGGCCATCATCGGCGTCGTCGCTTCCGGCAATCTCGAGGTGCTCGCGGAACGCGTTCTGCCGGCCGACGAATGCCGGCTGGAGATCAAGACCGCCGCCGAGGGCTTCGGCGCGGTGTGGGATGCGGTGACCGCCGATTTCGTCGAGCGCTACTCGCCCGGCGGCATCCGGTTTTCCGTCAACGACGGCGGCGCGCGGCCGGACACCGTCATGCTGCGGCTCGCGCAGGCCGCGCGGCTGATGGAGGACGACGACCGATGAGCGCGATCCAGAAAAGCACGGGGCATGCCGCCGCCGTCGACAGGTCGTCGAGCTGGTACGAGGCCTCGGCCCGCAATCGCATCCGCCTGCTGCTCGACGACGGCAGCTTCGAGGAGTTCATCGGCCCGGAGGTGCGTGAGGTCAGCCCGCATCTCGCCGTGTTCGACCTGCCGGCACAGTTCGACGATGGCATCGTGGTCGGCCGCGGCACCCTCGATGGCGCGCCCGTGTTCGTTGCCGCGCAGGAGGGCCGCTTCATGGGCGGCGCCTTCGGCGAGGTTCATGGCGCGAAACTGACCGGCCTGCTGCGCGCGGCGCGGGACACCGGCTCGGTGCCGGTTCTCATCCTGTTCGATACCGGCGGCGTGCGGTTGCAGGAAGCCAATGCCGGCGAACTCTCCATCGCCGAGATCATGCGTGCGGTGATCGAGGCACGCTCTGCCGGGGTGAAGGTGATCGGCCTCGTCGGCGGCCGTGCCGGCTGCTATGGCGGCGGCGGTCTGATCGCCGGTTGCTGTTCGGCGCTAGCGGTCTCCGAGCAGGGGCGCATCGCGGTGTCCGGCCCGGAGGTGATCGAGACCAACCGGGGTGTCGAGGAATTCGATGCCCGCGACCGCGCCATGGTGTGGCGCACGATGGGCGGCAAGCATCGGCGCCTGATCGGCGGCGCCGAGATTTTCGTCGACGACACCGGGCAGGATTTCCGCGACGCGGCGCTGTCGCTGCTCGGCTCGGTCGCGGCCTTCGGCCTCGACACGCTGAAGGCCGAGCAGGCCCGTCTCGAAGACCGCCTCGCGCGCTTCGGCACCTGCGCGGACGCGACCGACATCTGGTCTCTCGAAGGCGCGCCGGATGCCGCGGCTATCCCCGGCATGCCCGCCGACCAGTTCATTTCCCTGGCCGACAAGATCGGGAGCACCAGCCGTGACGCTCGATGAAATCCTGACCGGCCTGTTCCCGGACGGCCACGACGTGACGAACGACCGGGGCATCCTGACCGGCTCCGGCGCGCTCAAAGGTGGCGGCCGTGCGCTCGTCGTGGGCGTCGCCGGCCGCACCGCGCTCGGCATCGACGATGCCATCCGCCTGTCGCGCCACGTCCTCTCCTCCATCGGCGTCGACAGCGGGCCGATCCTCGTCATCGTCGACAGCGACAGCCAGCGCATGAGCAAGCGCGACGAACTGCTCGGCCTGAACGAGTTCCTGGCCCATCTGGCCAAATGCCTGCTCTTCGCCGATCTGAACAGCCGGCCGACCGTCGGCATCCTCTACGGGCACTCGGCCGCAGGCGCCTTCCTTGCGACCGCGCTCGCGACGCGTGTGCTCGTCGGCCTGCCCGGCGCCGATCCGGCGGTGATGGACCTGCCGTCGATGTCCAAGGTGACGAAGCTCTCCATCGAGGTTCTTGAGGAGAAGGCGAAATCGACGCCGGTGTTCGCACCGGGCCTCGCCAATCTCGCCCAGACCGGCGCGGTCCATCTGATCTGGGACGCAGCCGCGCCGCTCGCCGACCAGCTCGACGCATTGCTGGGAGACATGCCGGACACGCGCGACCGCCGTGGTGCGCTCGGCAAGGAGCGGGCCGGCCGCCTCAAGGCTGAGGAAATCGCGGGGCGCGTCCATGATCTCGCCCTCCAGCACGGGTGACGGGCCGATCCGGCGCCACGATCTCGTGTTCCTCAGCCCGGAGGGCTGGTGGACGCTGACCACCCTTCCACGCGATCTGGAGGATGAGCGGCTCGTCTCGCTGTGGGCCGACAGCGACTGGCCGCTCGTCGCCCGCCGGCCGATGCCCGGTGACGGCGATGGCGTTGCGCTCGGCCTGCCGTCCCCCCCGTTCGCCGGCAAGCGGCGGCTCGCGTTTGTCGTGCCGTCCGCCGAGGTCGTTACGGTCGCGCCGCCTCCGTCGCTGCGCGTCGCCGCGGCAGCCGCACCGGCCGAATGGCAACCCGTTCTGGAACGGATCGAGGGGCTTGCGAAGCGTCACGGCGTGACGGTCCGGGTGTTCGGAAGCCTCGCCTGGCAATCGCTGACGGGGCAGAGCTATCTCACCGCGAACTCCGATATCGATCTTCTGTTCGTCGCGGAGCAGGGCGCGGATCTGCATGGCCTTGCCGCCGATCTCGCCGCCGCGGAGGCAGACGCGCCGATGCGCCTCGACGGCGAATTCGTCCGCGCGGACGGTGCGGCGGTCAACTGGCGGGAGTTCCACGAAGGCGCAGGCGACCTCCTGGTGAAGACGCTCCAGGGCGTCTCCCTTCTGCGTGCCGACCTGTTCTGGCCGTGGGTGGCGAAGCCATGAACGCGCTCCCGACATTGTCTCCCCGGCCGGTCCCGGCGGACGTTCGGGACGATCTCGCTCGCGATCTCGACGCCATCGCCGCCTGCGCCGTCGAGTGCCTGCTCCTCGAGCTCGAAACCTGGCCCAAGCCCGGCCTCGTCAGCCATGTCGACGCGGGTAGCCACGACGACATGGACGCCGGCACGTTCCGGGCAAGCGCGGCGGCCATCGCGCCTTATCTGCGCGCACTCGCCGGTGCGGGCGCCGACGGCAGCGCCATGGCGCGCCTCAGGCTGATCGGTATCGAGGCCGAGGCGGCGATGCTGGCGGCGACCCGCGGAATCAACACCCACCGTGGCGCCATCTTCGGGCTCGGACTGCTGTGCGCCGCGGCGGGCGCGCGGCTGGCAGGGCTTGCCCCACGGCAGGATTCGCTCGGCGCGATCGTCTCGCGGCTCTGGGGTCGGGATATCGTCGATGGTCCGGTCCTTCTGCACAGCCACGGCGGGGCGGCGAGGCGCCGCTTCGGCGCCGGCGGGGCGCGGCTGGAGGCGGCAGGCGGCTTTCCGACCATCTATGGCGTCGGCCTCCCGTCCTTGCAGCGGGGAATCGCCGCCGCCCCGGGCAACGCGGAGGCGGCGCGGATCGAAGCGTGCTTTGCCCTCATCGCCGCGCTCGAAGATACCAACCTCCTGCATCGCGGCGGCCTCGACGGACTGCGGTTCGCCCGCGATGCCGCACGCGCCTTCCTCGACGCCGGCGGTGTCCGCCGGCCCGGCTGGCGCGATCACGCCCGCTTGGTTCACGAAGGCTTCGTCGCCCGTCGCCTCAGCCCCGGCGGCTCCGCCGATCTCCTCGCCATGACGCTGTTCGTGGCGACCCAAGATGAGGGCGAAGGCGAGGGTGAGGACCGGGGAGAAGATCGGAACCATCACGGAGTAGACAACCGGGAGAAGCCGCAATGCTGATCCATGCCATCCTGCTCGCGCTGGCGCCGGTGTTCTTCGTTCTGCTGATCGGCTACGGCGCCGGACGGTTCGGCGTCGTCGACAACAGCAGGGTCGACAGTCTCAACGCGCTGGTGATGGACTTCGCACTGCCGGCATCGCTGTTCGTGGCGACCGCCTCGGCCTCCCGCACGGAGACGTTGGCGCAGGCGCCGCTGTCCGCGATCCTCGGCGTGGTGATGCTGTTGATCTATTTCGTCTGGTACGGCCTCGCGCGCCACCTGCTCAAGGTGTCGGCCGCCGATGCTTCCTTGCAGGCGCTCACCATCGCCTTCCCGAATCTCGCCGGCGTCGGCTTGCCGATCGTGGCGACCGTCCTCGGCCCGCAGGGCACGGT
>JAEZMP010000060.1 GCA_023442215.1 Pseudomonadota bacterium | reverse complement strand
CTGATTCCGACCTTCATCGGCGTCACGATGGTGGCCTTCGTCTTCATCCGCCTCCTGCCCGGCGATCCGGTGATCGTGATGGCGGGCGAGCACGGCATCTCGCCCGAACGCCATGCCGAGATGATGGCGCGGTTCGGCTTCGACAAGCCGATCTACGAGCAATACGGCATCTTCCTCTGGAACGTGGTGCATGGGGATCTCGGCAACTCCATCGTCTCGAAGAAGCCAGTGATCGAAGAGTTCGGCACCCTGTTCCCCGCGACGCTGGAACTGTCGATCTGCGCCATGGTGTTCGCGATCGGCATCGGCATCCCCGCGGGCGTGATCGCGGCGGTGCGGCGCGGCTCGGTGTTCGACCACACCGTGATGGGAACCGCCCTCGTCGGCTATTCGATGCCGATCTTCTGGTGGGGCCTGCTGCTGATCATCCTGTTTTCCGGCATCCTGAAATGGACGCCGGTGTCGGGCCGCATCGGCCTGCTTTACTTCTTCCCGCCGGTGACCGGCTTCATGCTGATCGACAGCCTGCTGTCCGGCCAGAAGGGCGCGTTCTCCTCCGCCGTCTCGCACCTCATCCTGCCCTCGATCGTGCTCGGCACCATTCCGCTGGCGGTGATCGCCCGGCAGACCCGGTCGGCGATGCTGGAGGTGCTGGGCGAGGACTATGTGCGCACGGCCCGCGCCAAGGGGCTGCCGCCCTCGCGCGTCGTCGGCCTGCACGCGCTGCGCAACGCAATGATCCCGGTCGTCACCACCATCGGCCTGCAGATCGGGATGCTGATGGCCGGCGCCATCCTGACCGAGACCATCTTCTCGTGGCCGGGCGTCGGCAAGTGGATGGTCGATTCCGTGTTTCGCCGCGACTACCCGGTCGTGCAGGGCGGATTGCTGCTGATCGCGGCGATCATCATGCTCGTGAACCTGATGGTCGACGTCGCCTATGGCTTCGTCAACCCGCGCATCCGGCACTGAGGGAGAGGGACATGACGGAAACTGCCGCACCCTCCACGCCCGCCGCGAACCGCGGCCATCCGCTGATGACGAGCCTCGGCGAGGTCTGGGGCTCGTTCTCCGAGAACAAGGGCGCCGTCGCGGGCCTGGTCGTGTTCGTGGCGCTGATCCTGATCGCGGTGTTCGCGCCGCTGATCGCGCCGCACGCGCCCGACATCCAGAACCGCGACGCGCTGCTGCTGCCGCCGGCCTGGGTGACCGGTGGATCGAGCGAATACCTGCTCGGAACCGACGCCGTCGGCCGCGACATGCTTTCGCGGCTGATCTTCGGCGCGCGCTACTCGCTGTTCATCGGCCTCGTCGTGGTGTCGCTCTCGCTGGTCTCGGGCGTGGCGCTCGGGCTCATCGCCGGCTTCCTCGGCGGCTGGGTCGACATCGTCATCATGCGGGTGATGGACGTCATCCTCGCGTTCCCGAGCCTGCTGCTGGCGCTGGTGCTGGTGGCGATCCTCGGCCCCGGCCTCGACAACGCGATGATCGCCATCGCGCTCGTGCTCCAGCCGCATTTCGTCCGCCTCACCCGCGGCTCGGTGCTGGCGGAGAAGGAGCGCGATTATGTCATCGCCGTCAGAACCGCCGGCGGCGGGCCGTTCCGCATCATGGTCAAGACCATCCTGCCGAACTGCGTGGCGCCGCTGATCGTACAGGCGACGCTGTCGTTCTCCAACGCCATCCTGGAAGCCGCCGCGCTCGGCTTCCTCGGCATGGGCGCGCAGCCGCCGACCCCGGAATGGGGCACGATGCTGGCCGAGGCGCGCGAGTTCATCCTGCGCGCCTGGTGGGTGGTGACCTTCCCCGGCCTCGCCATCCTCATCACCGTGCTCGCCATCAACCTGATGGGCGACGGTCTGCGCGACGCGCTCGATCCCAAGCTGAAGAGGGGCTGACGATGGGCGAACCCATTCTCCGCATCGCCGACCTCACGGTCGAGTTCGCGACCCGCGCGGGTCCGTTCCGGGCGGTGGACCGCGTCTCGCTGGACGTGCCGCTCGGCGAAGTCACCGCCATCGTGGGCGAATCCGGCTCCGGCAAGTCGGTCGCCATGCTCGCCGTCATGGGGCTGCTGCCGCCGACCGCGACGGTGACCGCGCGGACGCTGTCGTTCGACGGCAAGGATCTCCGCACGATCTCGCGGCGCGAGCGGCGGCGGATCGTCGGCCGCGACATGGCGATGATCTTCCAGGAGCCGATGTCGAGCCTGAACCCGTGCTTCACCGTGGGGTTCCAGATCGGCGAGGTGCTGAAGACCCACACCCGGCTCGACCGCGCCGCCCGGCACCGGCGCTGCGTCGAACTTCTCGGCCTCGTCGGCATTCCGGACCCGGAGCGTCGGCTTTCCGCGTTCCCGCACCAGCTTTCCGGCGGCATGAGCCAGCGCGTGATGATCGCGATGGCGCTCGCGGGCGATCCGAAGCTGCTGATCGCCGACGAGCCGACCACCGCGCTCGACGTGACGATCCAGGCGCAGATCCTCGACCTGCTGGCGCGCATCCAGCGCGAGACCGGCATGGCGCTGGTGCTGATCACCCACGACATGGGCGTGGTTGCGGAAACGGCGCATCGCGTCGTGGTGCAATATGCCGGCCAGCAGGTGGAGACCCAGGAGACCGCCGGGCTGTTCCGCGATCCACACCACCCCTACACCGCCGCCATGCTCGCCGCCCTGCCCGAGCGGGCGACGGAACGGCGGCTGCCGGCGATCCCGGGCACCGTGCCGGGCGCGTTCGACAGGCCTAAGGGCTGCCTGTTCGAGCCGCGCTGTGCCTTCGCGTTCGACGCCTGCCGCCGCGTGGAGCCGGAGCCGGCCAGCCCCGAGCTCGGCCGCGCGCGCTGCCTGACGCCGCTGGTCCATGGCGTGCCGTTGCCGCCCGCCGTTCCCGCCCGAAGCGAAGGAGTGCCGGCATGACCGCGCCGCTGCTCGAAGCCCGCAACCTCGCGCGCACCTATTCCGTCTCGCGCGGCCCGTTCCGCCCCGCCGCCGTGGTGCACGCGCTCGCCGACGCGAGCTTCACGCTGGAGCCAGGCCGCACGCTGGCCGTGGTCGGCGAATCCGGCTCCGGCAAGTCGACGCTTGCCCGCCTCGTCACCATGATCGAGCGGCCCTCCGCCGGCAGTCTGACGATCGACGGCATCGACATCGCCCGGGCGGACAGGGCCACGCTGAAGACGCTGCGCCGCGACGTGCAGATCGTGTTCCAGAACCCCTACGGCTCGCTCAATCCGCGGCAGACCATCGCCCAGCAGATCGCCGAGCCGCTGGAGATCAACACCGACATGAGCGCGGCCGACCGCCGCGCCGAGGCAGTGGCGATGCTGGCGAAGGTGGGGCTTCGGCCGGAACACGCCGACCGCTTCCCGCACATGTTCTCCGGCGGGCAGCGCCAGCGCATCGCCATCGCCCGCGCGGTCATCCTGAAGCCGCGCATCCTCGTGCTCGACGAGCCGGTCTCGGCGCTCGACGTCTCGGTGCGCGCGCAGGTTCTGAACCTGCTGGCGGACCTCCAGGACGAACTCGGCCTCGCCTACCTGTTCGTCAGCCACGACCTGTCGGTGGTGCGTCATATCGCCGACGAGGTGCTGGTGATGTATCTCGGCCGCGCCGTGGAGCAGGGCGACAGCGAGGCGATCTTCCAGGCGCCGAAGCACCCCTATACCGAGGCGCTCCTGTCCGCGACGCCGTCTGCGGACCCCGACCGGATGCGCAATCGCATCGTGCTGAAGGGCGAGCTGCCCTCGCCGTTCGCGCCGCCTTCGGGATGCGCCTTCAACCCGCGCTGCTGGAAGCGGGTGGAGCGCTGCGTCGCCGAGCGCCCGCCGCTGGCCGAGATCGCCGGCCGGAAGGCCGCGTGCTGGGTTGCCATGGAGGAAGCCGGGATCACCCTCAGCGAGGCGGTCCCGGCCTGACCTTCGGCCTCCGGCGGCGGCTCAGGCCGCCGCGGCCTGCTTGCGCCGCGGCCTGCCTGGGTTCGACCAAATTGGGCTCAGGCCGCCGCGGCCTGCGCCTTCGCCTTGCGGGCGAGATCGACGAGCGTCATGTGCAGCGCCTTCGGCTCGGTCGCGGGCTCGGGGAAGTCGAGGCGCGCGGTGCGCACCCCGTCGTCCGTCATCATGTCGATGCCGTAGGCGTCGGCGCCGGTCATGATCCAGTCGCCGGGCTCCTGGCCGAGCAGCACCGTCGCATAGCGCGCGATGGCGTCGCGATGATCCTCGTTCATGTGGGCGACGGCGCCGGCCTCGTTCTCCACGAACACGCCGGCAAGCGCGGGATCGACCAGGACGTCGGCCGGCGTCAGGGCATTGATGCGGCCGAAGCCGGCGACGAGGTGCGCGCGCTCCACATCGAGGCGCCAGAACGCGAAGTCCTTGAAGGTCGCGTAGCCCGCGGCCGAAGGATGGCGCGCGAGGAAGCGGCGGCGCGCCAGGTCCACCCCCGCCTCCTCGACGGGCCGCAGCCGGCCGAGCAGCGTCACGCGGGCGCCGGCGAGCGGGTCGATTCGCGTGCCGTCGGTGACGAGCAGCGAGGCACGGGCGTCCGCGGCTGCGTTGCGGGTGTGCAGGGCGAGCGTCGAGATCAGCGTCACCGGCGTTCCATCCGGCAGGGTCGCGACCGAGGCGAGCGACGCATAGGGCGTGCCGTCCTCCGTCGCCAGGGTCGCCAGACTGCCGTGGCGCGCGTTGCGAATCAGCGTCCGCGCCGCGACAGCCGGGATGAAACCGTCTTCCGTCATGGTGGTGTCCTGCCCCTGAAACCCGCCGCCGGCGGCGGCACCGCCACCCCGTCGACGTATAAGAAATTGATTTCGCTCCGCATTCCGACGCGGGCGCCGACGTGGCGAACCCATCGCG
>JAEZMP010000026.1 GCA_023442215.1 Pseudomonadota bacterium | reverse complement strand
CGTCCGGCCGGATCAGCCCCGCCACCGCCTTGACCAGCGTGGTCTTGCCGGAGCCCGACCGCCCGAACAGCGCCACGAGCCGCGCGTCCGTCGCGACCGCGGCGTCGAGCGTGAACGTCCCCTGGCGATGGCGCACGGCGAGTTCGATCGTCATGGCCGCTCCTCTACCTCAGCCCAAGCCGTCCGCGCGCGCGGCGGGCCAGGAGTTCGGACAGCATCAGCGCCGCGAACGAAACGACGACCGAGATCAGCGTCAGCCGCAGCGCCGCCGCGTCTCCGCCGGGCACCTGCGTGAAGGAGTAGATCGCGGTCGGCAGGGTCTGGGTCTCGCCGGGGATGTTGCCGACGAAGGTGACGGTGGCGCCGAACTCGCCCATGGAGCGGGCGAAGGCGAGCACCATGCCGGTGAGGATGCCGGGTACCATCAGCGGCAGCGTCACCGTGGCGAACACCGCCGCCGGGGCGGCACCGAGGGTCGAGGCGGCTTCCTCAAGCCGCGCGTCGACGGCTTCCAGCGAAAGCCGGATGGCACGCACCATCAGCGGAAAGCCCATCACCGCGCAGGCGAGCGCCGCTCCGGTCCAGCGAAACGAGAACACCAGTCCGAAATGCTCGGCGAGGAAGGCGCCGACCGGTCCGCGCCGTCCGAACGTCACGAGCAGCAGGTAGCCGGTGACGACCGGCGGCAGGATCAGCGGCATGTGGATCAGGCCGTCCACCAGCATCCGTCCCGGAAACCGCACGCGCGCGACGAGCCACGCCGCCGCGATGCCGAATGGCAGGCTGACGGCGGTCGCCCACAGCGAGACCTTGAGGCTGAGATGGAGCGCGCTCCATTCGTCCGGCGTCAAAAGGCCGGCCGCGCTCTCTAGCATGTCGGTCCCCGGAGACCCCGGCTTTCCGGCCCGTCAGCGCTCACGCCGTCCCCCGTCTGCGTCCTGTCCCGCCCATCGCTCGCCGCCTACTGCGTCGGCGGCTTCAGCACCACGAAGCCCTGTTCCTCGAACCGTTTGGCCGCCTCGGCGGACTTGAGATAGGCGAAGAAGCCCGCCGTCGCCTTGCCCTGCGCGTCCTTCAGGATCGCGGCAGGATAGATGATCGGCGGATGGCTGTCGGCGGGAAAGGTGGCGACGACCTTCACGCCCGGCTCGGCCGCGGCATCGGTCGCGTAGACGATGCCGAGCGGCGCCTCGCCGCGGGCGACGAAGGCGAGCGTCGCGCGCACGTTCTCGCCCTGCACCAGCCGGTCCTTGACCTCGTCCCACACGCCGAGAGCGGTGAGCGAGGCCTTGCCGTACTTGCCCGCGGGCACCGCGTTCACGTCCGCCATCGCGAGCCGGCCGTCGCCGAGGAGCGCGGCGAGATCGACGCCCTTCTTCAGATCCACCGTGCCGGTGAAGGTCTTCGGTGCCACCAGCACGATGGCGTTACCGAGAAGATCCGTGCGCGTGCCCGCCTTGAGGAGGTCCTTCTCCGCGACGGAGTCCATCCACGGCACGTCGGCGGAGATGAAGATGTCGGTGGGCGCGCCCTCGCCGATCTGCTTGGCGAGCGCGGATGAGGCCGCGAGCGAGGTCTTCACGCTGTTGCCGGTCGCAGCCTCGTAGTCCTTGTCGATGGCGTCGAGCGCGTTCTTGAGGCTCGCGGCGGCGAACACGGTCACGGTATCGCCCGCCGCCTGCGCCGGCAGCGCGGCGAACGGCGCGAGCAGCGCCGCCGCGGCGACCAGCGCCACGCCGAGAGCATTGGCCATGCGCGCTCGGAAGGCGGGGGCGGGGCCAGTGGGGGCGAGACTGGCGAGAGCGGGGAAGCGGGACATCGGCTGGCTCCGGACAGGCGCGTTGATTTCGGGAAGGCCGGCATTTGCGGGCCGGCGGGTAAGTGCGCCCGTCGCGAGGCGTCGAGGCGATATATCCGACAGAATATATCGCCTCCGCAACCTGTCTATCCGCGATCTTCCTCGCGATTCCGCGCCGCGCGGCAGCCCGACGGCCCGCGATTTGACGGCTGCCGCGGGCTCGTGCAGCTTGGAACCGGTTCAATTCCAGGCGGCGGGCGGCTCCAAGGGGTGGCGATGGCGGACGGTGGCGCGGGCGACGTGAAGACGGCGGGCGAGGTGGCGGAGCGCGACTGTCCGCCGAACGAAATGCCGGTGATTCGCACCATCGCCATGCCGGCCGATACCAACCCGGCCGGCGACATCTTCGGCGGCTGGCTGATGGCGCAGATGGACCTTGCCGCCGGCAACGTCGCGGTGCGCCGGGCGCGCGGGCGCTGCGCCACCATCGCCGTCGACGGCATGAGCTTCCTCAAGCCGGTGTTCGTCGGCGACGAGGTCAGCCTCTATGCCCGCATCGTCTCCTCCGGCCGCACCTCGATGCGCATTGCGGTCGAGGCCTGGCGCCGCCGCCGCGAGGAGGAAGAAGCCCAGCGCGTCACCGAGGCGACGTTCACCTTCGTCGCCATCGGCGAGGACCGCCGCCCGGTACCGCTGCCCTGAGGCCGGCATCTCGCAGCCGTCCTCCGGCCGTTCCGGACGGAAATCCCCGCCGAACTTGCCTCGGGCGGCCGGGATCCCCATCTGATCGACATAGGCCCCATGCGGCCTTGAGACGGTTGCGGATCGGCGTGAGCCGTGCGAGGCAGGCGTGATCATGGCGGCGCCGCGGGTTCGGCCGGGCGCCGGCCCATTCGGAGTGGACGAGACATGACCCAGACCTCGAATCGCCTTTTCGACGAGTTCGCGAAGCTCGCCACCGATGCCGCCGCCGCCGCCCAGGGCGTGCGTCGCGAGGTCGAGACCGCGTTCCGCTCCCAGGCCGAGCGCTTCCTGTCCGACATGGATGTCGTCAGCCGCGAGGATCACGAGGCGGTCAAGGCGATGGCGGCCAAGGCCCGCGCCGAGAACGACGCGCTGAAGCTCGCGATCGCCGATCTCGAAGCCCGCGTCGCGAAGCTCGAAGGCGGTTCGGCCGCCGCCGCGCCGGCCCCCGCGGTCGATAGCGACGAGCCGACCGGCACCGCCATCTGAGCCGTCCCGATCCGTCGCCTGCCCGGTGCCGCCGCCTCGTCCGGCCTTCAGGTCGCGGCGGCAGGGGTGGAATGTTTCTCGCAATTGCGAGCAATAAGCCGTTATAGTCGGTCTTGACTGAGATTCGCGCTTCATCGTTGGCCTTGGCTGTCGCGAGGCCCGGTGAGGTGTTCATGAGATCCCTGCGGGCCGATCCCTCGGCTCCGGGGACGATCGGCCGGACCCTGCATCCGGCGGGACCGGCTGGCGGCTTCCTGGCTGCGGCGTGCCCTGCGCCGTGCGCCTCCTCGAACACGAGAGGAACGGTCATGAGCCTCATCGACATCGAAGAATTCGAACGCTCCTCAAACCCGGTCGACCACATCGAACAGGTGGCGCTGGCCAATGACTGGAGCTTCGAGCGCTCCGGGGACGACGAAATCACCGTCTCGGTCAAGGGCAACTGGTGCGACTATCACGTGTCGTTCTCCTGGCTCGACGAATTCGAGGCGCTTCACCTCGCCTGCGCCTTCGACCTGAAGGTTCCGGAACCGCGCCGCACCGAGGTCTGCCGCCTGCTGGCGCTCGTCAACGAGCGCATGTGGATGGGCCACTTCGATCTGTGGAATCAGGAGGGCGTGGTGATGTACCGCCATTCCCTGCTGCTCGCCGGCGACGCGGTTCCGAACGAGAGCCAGATCGAGGGCATGCTGTCCCACGCGCTCGCCCACTGCGAGCAGCACTATCAGGCGTTCCAGTTCGTGGTCTGGGCCGGCAAGAGCGCGAGCGAGGCGCTCGATTCGTCGCTGTTCGAGACCGTCGGCGAAGCCTGATCCCGCCCGCCGCCTTCACACCCGACGTCCTTCCGCGGCCCTCTCCGTCCGGAGAGGGCCGTTTTCGTTCGTGCCCGCCTGCGTCGCATCCGGCGACGCCGGGCGGGGTGCGCGGCCGGCGCGGTTCGTGATATCGCAGGATCGATCCCGCGCGGCGCGATGACGGCGCCGCCGACCCGAACCTGTCCGCGAGGCCCGCCATGACGTCGTCCCCCCTGACCGCCGCAACGCCGCTCCTGCTTCTCGGGGCCGGCAAGATGGGCGGGGCCCTTCTCGCCGGCTGGCTGGAGCAGGGGCTGCCGGCGGCCGGCATCGTCGCGGTCGATCCCAATCCGTCGCCCGAGATGCGCGACTTTCTCGAGCGGCAGGGCGTGCGCCACGAAACCGAAATCCCGCTCGATTTCGCGCCCGCCGTGGCCGTCGTCGCCGTGAAGCCCCAGTCGATGGGCGCGGCGCTGCCCCGCCTCGTCGCCGCGCTGACGCCGGAGACGATCGTGGTCTCCATCGCCGCCGGCACCACCATCGCCACCTTCGAGCAGGCCCTCGGCGCGCGGCCCGTGGTGCGCGCCATGCCCAACACCCCGGCGCAGGTCGGCCGCGGCGTCACCGTGCTCGTCGCCAACGACCGGGCCGACGAGAAGGCCCGCGCTATCGCGACCGCGCTGCTCGAAGCCGTCGGCATCGCGGAGTGGGTGGAGGACGAGGCGCTGATCGATGCCGTCACCGCGGTGTCCGGCGGCGGTCCGGCCTATGTGTTCCTGCTGGTCGAAACCCTCGCCGCCGCCGCGATCAAGGCGGGTCTGCCGGCGGAGCTTGCCGTGCGCATCGCCCGCGGCACCGTCGCCGGCTCGGGCGAACTCCTGGCGCGGGCGAGCGAGGAGGCGGCGGTGCTGCGCCGCAACGTCACCT
>JAEZMP010000604.1 GCA_023442215.1 Pseudomonadota bacterium | reverse complement strand
CGTAGATCGGCATCTCCTCGCCGCCCGGATAGTGCAGCGTGAAGCCGCCTTCCTTGCCGCCCAGCATCTGGTTCTTGATGCGGATGTTGGCGAAGGTGCCGCGCATCATCACTTCATGATTGCCGCGACGGGTGCCGTACTGGTTGAAGTCGGCCGGGCGGACCTGATGGTCGCGCAGATAGCGGCCGGCCGGGCTTGCTTCCTTGATCGAACCGGCCGGGGAGATGTGGTCGGTCGTGATGGAATCGAGGAACAGGCCCATGACGCGGGCGCCGACGATGTCGGTCACCGGCTTCGGCTCGTGGGTCATGCCGACGAAGTAGGGCGGGTTCTGCACGTAGGTCGAGGCGTCCTGCCAAGCGTAGGTCTGGCCTTCCGGCACCGCGATCTTCCGCCAGTTCTCGTCACCGGCGAACACGTCCGCGTACTTCTCCTTGAACATCTTCTTGGTGACGTTCTCGCGGATGAAGGTCGCGATCTCCTTGTTCGACGGCCAGATGTCCTTGAGATAGACCGGCTCGCCGCTCTCGGTGTGGCCGAGCGGGTCGCGGGTCAGGTCGATCTGGAGCGAGCCGGCGATGGCGTAGGCGACGACGAGCGGCGGGGAGGCGAGGTAGTTCGCCTTCACGTCCGGATTGACGCGGCCCTCGAAGTTGCGGTTGCCCGACAGCACCGCCGCGGCTACCAGATCCGCCTTGTTGACGGTCTCGGAGATTTCCGGCGCCAGCGGGCCGGAATTGCCGATGCAGGTGGTGCAGCCGAAGCCGACGAGGTTGAAGCCGAGCTGGTCGAGATCGGTCTGCAGACCGGACTTCGACAGATATTCCGCCACCACCTGGCTTCCGGGCGCGAGCGAGGTCTTCACCCACGGCTTGGACTTCAGGCCCTTGGCGAGGGCGTTGCGGGCGAGCAGACCCGCCGCGATCAGCACGCTCGGGTTGGAGGTGTTGGTGCAGGAGGTGATGGCGGCGATCACCACGTCGCCATTGCCGAGGTCGAAGTCCTTGCCGGCGACGGGCGCGCGGCGGGCGGCATCGCCCGGCTTCTTGAACTCACCCTCGAGAGCGGCGAGGAAACCGGTCTTGGCGTCGGCGAGCAGCACGCGGTCCTGCGGGCGCTTCGGTCCGGCGAGCGAGGGCTGCACGGTCGAGATGTCGAGTTCGAGGGTGTCGGTGAACACCGGATCCTCGCTCGACTTGCCGCGCCACATGCCCTGGGCCTTGGCATATTCCTCGACGAGCGCGACGCGGCTGTCCTTGCGGCCGGTCTCGTCGAGATAGTCGATGGTCTCGCGGTCGATCGGGAAGAAGCCGCAGGTCGCGCCATATTCCGGTGCCATGTTGGCGATGGTGGCGCGGTCGGCGAGCGAAAGGTGGTCGAGGCCTTCGCCGAAGAACTCGACGAACTTGCCGACCACGCCCTTCTTGCGCAGCATCTGCGTGACCGTCAGCACCAGATCGGTCGCGGTGATGCCTTCCTGCAGCTTGCCCGTCAGCTTGAAGCCGACGACTTCCGGCACGAGCATGGAGATCGGCTGGCCGAGCATCGCGGCCTCGGCCTCGATGCCGCCCACACCCCAGCCGAGCACGCCGAGGCCGTTGACCATGGTGGTGTGGGAATCGGTGCCGACGAGGGTGTCGGGGAAGGCGTAGGTCACCTCCTCGCCGTCCTCTTCGACCTTCTTGGTCCAGACCGCCTGGGCGAGGTATTCAAGATTGACCTGGTGGCAGATGCCGGTGCCGGGCGGCACGACGCGGAAATTGTCGAACGCCGACTGGCCCCACTTCAGGAAGCGGTAGCGCTCCTGGTTCTGCTCGTATTCGCGCTCGACATTGCGGTGCAGCGCCTCGGCGTTGCCGAAATAGTCGACCACCACCGAGTGGTCGATCACGAGGTCGACCGGCACCAGCGGATTGATCTTCTCGGGATTGCCACCGAGATTCTTCATCGCGTCGCGCATCGCGGCGAGGTCGACGACCGCCGGCACGCCGGTGAAGTCCTGCATCAGCACGCGTGCGGGGCGATAGGCGATCTCGCGGTCGGAGCGGCGCTCGTTGACCCAGGCCACCACGGCGCGGATGTCATCGGCGGTGACGGTGCGGCCGTCCTCGAAGCGCAGCAGGTTCTCGACGAGCACCTTCATCGAGAACGGGAGCCGGGAAATGCCGGGAAGGCCGTTCTTCTCCGCGACCTTCAGGTCGAAATAGACATAGGCCTTCTTGCCGACGCCGAGCGTCTTGCGGCACTTGAAGCTGTCGAGCGATTGACTGGACACGGAGTGCAATCCCCTGTTCGAGACCGGGCCGGGCGCCCGGGATGAGCAAAACGGTCTGGGCCGGCGCGTGTTGCGGCAGCCGGCTGCCGGCGCGGTCTCCGTTCAGCCTGCGGGCTGGACCGGAAATCACGCCGGATGCGAAAGTCCGACACCTGCGCCGGCGGAACCGGACAGGCGATTTTGAGCGCCCCGCGCCCGGATGGGCGCCGGAGGGCGCTCTGTTTCTGCGATCCCAGCACATCCCGCATGCCTCGGGTGAAGCCACCTGAGGCCGGGATGCTCTGGAGGGTGCGTGCCGCACGGGGAAGTGCGCGCATGGATGGCTGCGCGCGGCCGGTCGAGTGCAGGGCGCCGCGGCCGCGCTCGTCGCGCTGGCCGTATTGCGGGCGCGACCTGCCGGCCGTCCTCGCTGTTGGCACACCTATATGGCCACCGCGCCGAAGCGTCGTCGCGGGTTGCAAGACCTATACCAAATCCGTTCAGACTAGACCAGATGCAGTCTGGAAGAGTTCGAGGCCGGCGCGATGAGGCGGAAAGTCGCTGCGACCGGACAAGGGCGCCGGTTTCCGCGCATTTTTCGGGCTGCGGCGTCGCCGTCATGACCGTGGCGCACGGCCGGGTTGCCAGGAACGCGATGCCGGTCGAAACTCGCCGCCAGCCGGTCGCGCGCCGGTTCATGCCGCCGCAGCGATCCCAGCCACCGTCCGAGCCGTGACCCGAGCCCTTCGCCACCCGATATCCTTCCGTCCCCCAACGCCTGCCGGCCGGCCAATGCTGGAATCCGCCCGGCCATGGGAAGGCCGCGGCGGCGTTCCGCACGACCTTGCAGCCATTCCAATCATGGTGCGGTGCGGGAGCGAATGCGTCAATCGATTGCAACCGCGGGTCGGAGGCATTCGCCGCTCGAACCCGCGTGGCGGGGTGACGCAGCCGCGGCGAGTGCTGCCGTCGCGGGCCGCGCCGTCATGAGCGGGTCGACGACGCTTCCGGCCGTCTCGGCGCTTGCGGTCCGCGATGTGGCGGTCGTCCGGGGCGGGCGGCGGGTGCTTGACGCAGTGGACTTCCGCCTCGAAGCGGGAGAGGCCATGGCGGTCACGGGGGAGAACGGCGCCGGCAAGTCGACCTTGCTGCGGGCCATCGCCGGCCTCGTGCCGCTTGCCGGGGGCGCCATCACGCTCGAGGGGCACGCGCTCGACGACGGCCCTGCGGCGCGCGCGATGCACTATGTCGGCCACCTCGACGCCCTGAAGCCGGCACTGACGGTGGTCGAGACGCTGCGGTTCTGGGCGCGGTTCCTGGGGTCGCCCGACGACGGGCGGCGGGGCCGCGTCGAAGAGGCACTCGACAGCCTCGATCTCGCGCTGCTCGCCGACCTGCCGGCGGGGCTGCTCTCCGCCGGACAGCGCCGGCGGCTCGCCTTCGCGCGCCTCGTTGCGGTGCCGCGCCCGGTCTGGCTGATGGACGAGCCCACGGCCGCGCTCGATGCCGCCTCGGCCGCCCGTCTCGGCGGGCTGATGGCCGGGCACCTCGGCCGCGGGGGCATCGTCGTCGCCGCCACCCACGACGACCTGCCGGGTGTCGATCCCCTCCGGCTCGATTTGCCGGGGGAAGCCGCGTGACCGGCGGAATCCTCCCGGCCCTGTTCGCGCTCTACCGGCGCGACCTCGTGCTCGGTTTCCGCGTCGGCGGCGGCGCGCTCGTCGGCGTGCTGTTCTATCTCGCCGTGGTAGTGACGATCCCGTTCGCCATCGGGCCGGACCTTGTGCTGCTCGCCCGGCTCGGCCCGGCGGTGCTCTGGATCGGCGCCTTGCTGGCGACGCTGCTCGGCCTCGACCGGCTGTTCCAGGCGGACCGGGACGACGGGTCCCTCGATCTTCTCTTCATGGGCGAGGCGCCGGTGGGCCTCGTCGTGCTGGCGAAGGCGCTGGCACACTGGACCGCGACCGGCCTGCCGCTGGTCGCGGCGGTTCCGGTCCTCGGGCTGTTTCTCAATCTCGGGCCGGAGGCGATCGCGTCGAGCGCGCTCGGCCTTCTCGTCGGTACGCCTTCGCTCACGCTGATCGGTGCCATCGGTGCGGCGCTGACGGCGGGTCTCGGCCGTGGCGGCCTTTTGATCCCGGTGCTGGTGCTGCCGCTCGCCGTGCCCGTCCTGATCTTCGGCATTGCCGCGACCACCGCGGCGTTCGGCGCGGCGGCATTCTGGCCGCCGTTCCTGCTGCTGGTCGCGATCCTGCTCGTCGCCCTGGTGGCGGCGCCGGTCGCCGCCGCCGCCGCCCTCAGGGCCGGAGAGGGCTGAGCGCCCTTAGAGCAGGCCCGCCGCCTCGATGATCAGGCGGATGTTGAGCACGATGATGATGAGGGCGGTGATGGCGGCGAGCGCCGTCATCCACAAGGGCGCGACGAACTCGCCCATCTTGCGCCGGTCCGCGGTGAACATCACCAGCGGCACCACGGCGAACGGAAGCTGCAGGCTCAGCACCACCTGGCTCAGGATGAGGAGATGCGCGGTGCCCTCGTCCCCGTAGATGATGGTGACGACGATGGCCGGCACGATGGCGATGGCCCGGGTGATGAGCCGCCGCAGCCACGGCGCCAGCCGGATCGAGAGGAAGCCCTCCATCACGATCTGGCCGGCGAGCGTCGCGGTGACGGTCGAGTTGAGACCGCAGCAGAGCAGCGCGATGGCGAACAGCGTGGGCGCGATGGCCGCGCCGAGCAGCGGCTGCAGCAGCGCATGGGCCTGGCCGAGCTCCGTGATGTCGAACTGGCCACGGTCGTGGAAGCTCGCCGCAGAGAGCACCAGGATCGAGGCGTTGACGAAGAACGCCACCCCGAGCGCGATCGAGGAATCCCACGTCGCGAACTTCAACGCCTCGCGCTTCTCGGCCGGCGTGTCGCCAAGGCGGCGGGTCATCAGGATGCCGGAGTGGAGATAGAGATTGTGAGGCATGACCGTCGCGCCGATGATGCCGAGCGCAAGATAGAGCATGCCGGGATTGGTGACGATCTCCGTGGTGGGCGCGAAGCCGCGGATGACGCTGCCCCAGTCCGGATCGGCAAGCCCGATCTGGACGATGAAGCAAACAGCGATGACGCCGAGCATGGCGACCACGAACGCCTCGATCCAGCGGAACCCGACCGTCTGGAGGAACAGGATCAGCGCCACGTCGAGCGCGGTCAGCACCACGCCGATCTCAAGGGGAATGCCGAACAGCAGGTTGAGGCCGATCGCGGTGCCGATCACCTCCGCGAGGTCGGTGGCGCAGATCGCGAGCTCGGCGAGCAGCCAGAGCATGTAGCCCACCGGGCGCGGGAAGGCGTCGCGGCAGGCCTGCGCCAGATCGCGGCCGGTGGCGACCGCGACGCGGGCGCAGAGCGCCTGCAGCAGCATCGCCATCAGGCTCGACATCAGCACGACGACGAGCAGCGTCATGCCGTAGGCGGAGCCGCCGGCGAGCGACGTCGCCCAGTTGCCGGGATCCATGTAGCCGACCGCGACAAGATAGCCGGGGCCGGCGAACGCAGCCGCGCGCCGCCATACCGACGCGCCGGCCCGGGGCGAGATGCTGCCGTGGACTTCAGGCAGCGAGAGCCCGGAGCGGGCGCGACGCCAGCCGGGTTCCGCCGAAAGGGCCGAGTTTGGTTCGTTCATCGATGCTCCCCGCGCGACCTGGCCGGTGTGCCGACACACGACCGACCGTCGCCCCCCTGACTTGAAACACGCACGCCTTCCGGTGTCTCCGGCCACCGGCGCGGAGAGACACCGCATTCGTCCCGAGCCGGCTGCGGCCATGCGCCTGCGGCGCCACAGCTTTCTCCGACCCGTCAGCACTTAATGCGACTAATTTGCAAAACTAATGACAGCGCCCGGCATTGTCGAGAGTCGCACAGAGTTTTTTGCGACTTATTCCGAATAAACGTTCGACTGAGAGGTCCTGTTCCAGCGCGGCCGCGGCTTCATACGGGTTTTCCGGCGCGGGCGGGACGGTACCGCGGTCGCGGTCGGAGCCGTGCCGTCGGGTGATGCCGAGCGTTCCCTGTTTCCACCGCTTCCGCTCATGCTCTAGATTGGGCAAGTAACGAGCCTCGGAGCGGGCCGGGTGCCGGCCGCGTCACCCTCCCGGACCGGAGCCGGTTCGTAGAGCAGAAGCCATGCCGTTCGCATCCGCCGTCACGGACCTTGCCAACCCCGCCCGTTTCCTGGCGTTCACCGGGCGCGTGCTGCCGTGGCTCGCCGGTCTCACGGCGGTGGTGATGGCGGTCGGCTTGTGGGGGGCGCTGTTCGTGGCCCCGCCCGACTATCAGCAGGGCGAGACGGTCCGCATCATGTTCGTCCATGTTCCGTCCGCCTGGCTCGGCATGGCGGCCTATGTGGCGATGGCGGTTTCGGCGCTCGGCACGCTGGTGTGGCGGCATCCGCTTGCCGACGTGGCGGCGCGCGCGGCGGCCCCGCTCGGCGCCGCCTTCACCTTCCTCGCCCTCGTCACCGGGTCGCTGTGGGGAAAGCCGATGTGGGGCACGTGGTGGGTGTGGGACGCCCGCCTCACCTCGATGCTGGTGCTGTTCCTGATGTATCTCGGCCTGATCGCGCTGTGGCACGCCATCGAGGAGCCGGTTCGAGCCGGCCGGACGGCCGCTGTCCTGATCCTGGTCGGGGTCGTCAACATTCCCGTCATCAAGTTCTCGGTCGACTGGTGGAACACGCTGCACCAGCCCGCCAGCGTGTTCCGGATGGGCGGGCCGACGATCGATCCGTCGATCCTGTGGCCGCTTCTGGTGATGGCGCTCGCTTTCACCCTGCTGTTCGCGACGCTGCACCTGATGGCGATGCGCAATGAGATTCTCCGCCGGAGGCTGCGGGCGCTGGCGCTGCGGACCGCCGAGCGGCCGCGACGGGCGGTGGTGGGGGACGCGAGTGGGCCGCCGCGCGCCGGCAACAGTGCGACCAGGACGACGGACGTGAGGAAGACGGACATCGGGAACGCGGAAGAGGGAATGCCCGGATGAGCCTGTTCGGTCCCGAAGGCCTTGGCCCTCATGCCGGCTTCATCGTCGCGGCCTATGCGATCACCGGCCTCGTGGTCGCGGGGCTGATCGTGCGCCTCCGGCTCGAACGCCGGCGTCTTCTCGGTGCGATCGCCACCATCGAGGCACGCCGGGATCGGCGCACGCCGCCGGAAGCAGGCCGATGAACGACGCGGCGACACCGGCCGGCGACGGTTCTCCGGACGCCGCTCCCCCAGCGCCCCGGCCGCGCCGGCGCGGCGTGCTGGTGTTGCTGCCGCTTCTCGCCTTCTCCGTCCTTGCCGTCCTGTTCCTGCTGCGGCTCGGCAGCACGGAGGATCCGTCCCTCGTTCCGTCCCCCCTCGTCGGCCGGTCCGCGCCGTCGACGGTGCTGGCGCCGCTTCCCGGGCTCGACCGCGACGGCGTGGCCGTGCCCGGCTTCGATCCCGCGGCGTTCCGGGGCAAGGTGGCGGTGGTCAATGTCTGGGCCTCCTGGTGCGCGCCCTGTCGGGAGGAGCACCCCCAGTTGATGACACTCGGATCGGACCCGCGCATCGTGCTCGCCGGCATCAACTACAAGGACCGGCCGGGCAATGCCCTGCGTTTCCTCGGCGGGTTCGGCAATCCGTTCGCCGCCGTCGGCGTCGATCCCGATGGCCGGGCGGGTATCGAATGGGGCGTCTACGGCGTGCCCGAAACCTACGTGGTGGGCCGCGACGGCACCGTGCGGTTCAAATATGTCGGGCCGCTCGACTCGGCCGCGCTCTCCGGTCCGTTCGAAGACGCCGTCGCCCGGGCGGTCGCCGAGCCCGCCCCGCCGCCGTGAACGCGACGCCGCCGCCGCGGCATTCGCCGGTCCGGGACTGCCGCCATCCCCTTACCTCACGAAGCGGTGCTTGAAGCGCGAGCCGACGTGTCTTGCCTTGCCCTCTCCGGCGGGGTCTCCTGAAGTGTCGATTTCTCGAACAGAACAGCGATCCCTGCCGATGCCGCGGTCTACCCTTTCCCCTGTCCCGACCGGAGCCGCCCGCGCTTTCCCGCGCGGGGCGCCCGCGGCGGCACTGACGGGGATGCAGATGGCCGGAGGCGCGCAGCGGAGCGTGCAGCGCGGATCGTTTTCGGCCCTCGCGCGCGGTCTGCTCGCGGGGGGGCTTCTGGCCGTCGCGGCCATGCTCCAGTCTGCTCCCGTCCTCGCTGGCGGGGACAACGACGGCGCCGTTTCCGAGCCCGCGCGGGCGGTCGTTGAACTCTTCACCAGCCAGGGATGCGCCGCCTGCCCGCCGGCCGACCATTCCATCGGCCGCTATGCCGACGACCCGTCCGTGGTCGCGCTCACCTATCCCGTCGACTACTGGGACTATCTCGGCTGGACCGACACGCTCGCGTCCCGAGTCAACTCCGCCCGGCAGTTCGCCTACGCCAACGGCCGCGGCGACCGGGCGATCTACACGCCCCAGCTTGTGATCGACGGCAACGGCGTGCTCGTCGGCGGCGACGACGTCGCGCTCGGCCGCAGGGTTGCTC